>QKJH01000150.1 GCA_003250865.1 Alphaproteobacteria bacterium
GGCGGCACAAGGGTTTACCCATTGTCAGGGCTATGGATGCCGTATTGAAAGTGATGTCTATCTTACGAAAGATGAATGGCAGTTGGCGCTGAGAGCATTTAATCTGGTACCGATTGAAAATCCGTCACAGGAGCGGATGGCTATAGCCATTTATATTGGGGAGATGGAAAAAATTGTCGGTGCAAAGACCGATACGCTAACCGATGTCGGTGGAACATTTTCCGGCTTTGCCAAACCCGGGCAGCTTGACTGTCAGGACGAGGCAACCAATACCGGTACGTATCTTAGCCTTTTGGATAACGAAGGACTGCTTAGATTTCATTCCGTCGACAAAATGGCCGGACGCGGCTTTTTCTCGCTTTCTGGCGGATGGCCGCATCAAAGTGCCACCATTATAGAAGGTAATAGCGGTCAAGTTTATGCGGTGGATAGCTGGTTCGAGGATAACGGTGTGATGCCTTATATCCTGCCGATTGAACAGTGGAAGGATGGGTGGTCACCTTCTGATATTTCTCAGACGGGCGAAGACCAGGCTGTCCGATGAGGTTTGCCCTTATTTTATCCCTTCTGAAAACAACACATACATAATAGAAAGACCATATGATGCTTACGCAAGAACTATCTGCCATTGTCGGCAACGCTTTTCAGCAATGCGGGTTGCCCGCTGAATTGGGCATGGTAACCGTTTCTGACCGTCCCGATTTGGCTGATTTCCAATGTAACGGTGCCATGAAAGGGGCCAAGCAGGCTGGCAAAAACCCGCGTGAAGTGGCACAAATGATTGTGGATGCACTCAGTGCCGAGGACAAAGGTGAAAAATTCTCCGAATTATCGATTGCCGGTCCGGGCTTTATCAATCTACGTTTGACAACGGATTTTCTTGCGCAAAAACTGACGGTGTTGGCCGCGGATGAGCGATTAGGCATGCCGCATATCATGCACGATAAGATTGTTATTGATTACGGTGGGCCAAATGTGGCCAAGGCATTGCATGTCGGACACATGCGCCCATTCCTGATTGGTAACGCCGTTGACAGGATGTTGCGTTTTGCCGGATGTGATGTGGTATCCGATGTGCATTTGGGTAACTGGGGTTTGCCATACGGGATGTTGATTTCCGAATTTGAAATGATGTATCCCGATTCCGTCTATTTTTCGGAAGGATATAATGGAGAAAAGGATGAAGACGTTGTTGTGACACTGGATATTCTGGCGGAAATGTATCCGCGGGTGTCGCAACAATGTAAAGGTGACGAAGCACGTAAAGAGCTGGCGCAGAAAACAACCGCAAAAATGCAAGCCGGGCATAAGGGATATTTGGCCTTGTTGCAACGCTTCAATGATGTGACGATTGCCGATGTGCGCAAAATGACCGATTTTCTGGATATTCATTTTGATTTGTGGTTGGGAGAATCCGATACACAGCCGGATCAGGATGCCGTGCATAACCATTTGAAAGCAAAAGGCCTAATCGAAGATAGTCAAGGGGCACAAATCATTCGTGTTGCGCGCGAAGACGATAACAAGGAAGTGCCTCCGCTGATATGGCTTAATTCGCGCGGTGCAGCCAGCTATCCCACCACGGATTTAATTACCGTTTATCAGCGGGTGCGTGACTATAGTCCGGACAAAATCATTTACGTGACCGATTACCGTCAGGCACAGCATTTCGAACAGGTGTTCCGCGCAGCGGATTTGGCCGATTACATTGCCGAAGAAAAATTGGAACATATCGGTTATGGTACGCTCAACGGGCAGGATGGTCGCCCGTTTAAAACCCGTGACGGCGGATTGCTGACCTTGAACGGATTTATCAGTATGATTATTGATAAGGCGGCAGAGCGATTGAAAGAAATTGGATTGCATGAAAAACTCTCCGACGAAGAGTTTAAGCAAACCGCTGACATGATTGCTATTGCTGCGATGAAATTTGGCGATTTGTCCAATGCCATTCGTTCGGACTATATATTTGATATCGACCGCTTTGTTTCCTTCGAGGGTAAAACCGGTCCTTATATGCAATATGCCGGTGTGCGCATAAAATCGGTTCTAAGTAAAGCAGCCGAATCGGGAATCGAAAAAGGGGTGTTTATGATTGATGATTCGCAGCGCGCTTTGGCACTTCAGTTGATTTTATTTGCTGACAATATCAGTGCCGCAGTCAAGGCTCGGGCACCGCATATCATCTGTGAATATCTATTCAATGTGGCGCAAAGCTTTAACAGCTTTTACCAGAATATCCATATTCTGGGTGAGGAGAATAAAGAGCGTCAATCCTCGTTTATTGCGATGATTACTGCAACATCGCAGGTTATTGAAATCGGACTCGGTTTGTTGGGTATTAAGATTCCGCAACAAATGTAGACTTGCACAGCAACAAAACTGGCATGGTTTGTGCAAACGCGAAGTTACTTGCTATTGTGCAAGCGGTCTTGTGCAGTTTTCTGCTATTCTAAACAACATACTGGTAAAATTTTTTCTAATACGCTACAGTTGTTGCACGGATCGATTCTCAAGACCGCACAAATATAAAGAATGAGGTTGAAGCTATGATTTCTAAAACTACCCCGATTAAAATTAAGAAGTATGCTAATCGCCGTTTATATAATACGCGTGAAAGCCGCTACATCACACTGGATGACTTGGCCGAGCTGGTAAAACGCAATGAAGAGTTTGTCGTTGTTGATGCCAAATCCGGAAAAGACATTACGCATTCCGTTCTGACGCAAATCATTGTTGAGGAAGAAAGCAAAGGCAACAGCCTGCTTCCGATTAATTTCTTGCGTGAACTTATTCGCCTGTATGGCAACAACCTGAAGGCTGTTTTTCCGTCATACCTGGATCACTCGATTCAGAACTTTGTCGGCAAACAGGAAAAATTCCAGGAATATGTTGCTCATAACATCGACAATGTCGGTTCGCAAGTGAACACGATGCTGTCACCGCTTCCGGGTGTCAAAGAATTAAACCAAAGCATCGAAGGTATTGCCAAACAGAATGTGGCCATGTTTGAAAGCGCCATGAACATGTTTGCACCATTCATTACTTCTTCGACGTCGAATGAGATTTCCAAACTGGAAAAACAAAAAGATTATATCGACCAACGCTTGAAAGAGCTGAAATCATCAAAAGGCAAATAGGTCTTGTGCGATATAAAAACAGAAAAGCCGATTTTTTATCGGCTTTTTTTATGCTTATTTTTTCTTGGATATGACTTCCAGTTCGTGGCTGACTTTGTTGCGGATGGTGATAACTTCCGATCCTTGGGTGGATTCCGCTTCGAAGTATAAGGCATCGATGTCTGTCGGAGACACTCCGAAGAAGAGAAGTGATGCGATGGAATCCCTCTTGTCGGATGAACAGCCGATTTCCGCATGCATAAAATAATGGTTTCCAACAGTATAAACCGGTGAAGCTTCGGCAATAAAAGGGCCGCTGCAAATGGGACGCAGCGTATTGATATAGGATTTAACCGATGTTGCAAAAGCTCCGTGTTTGGTGGGAAGCGTTTTATAGCCGGCCAAAATATCATCATATTGCCAGAATAAATCAAGCGGCAAAGATTGTCCTTTACCATGCGGAACAGCAATGTCGGTTGCAGCATGTCCGGCTTTTTTCAATGCTCCCAGAATATAGGAGGGAATAGGTTTGACTTCTGCTGGCGCTTTGGCGGGTTGCGGTGGTACGGATGGCGCAGCTTTCTGTGCTTGTTCAGATACTACCGAAGGCTGCGGTGCGGCAATTTCTGCTTCTGCACTTACCAGCTCATCCTTGGACAGTGGTGTTGCCGGCAGGTTATCTCGGATACATTGGTTCAGTTTTTCCAATGCTTGTCCTGCTCCTTCCAAATCAAACTCAACGGCATCATTGGATGATTGCATGGTCAAGCGATAGCCCTTACCGATGGTCCTCAGTAAATCCAGATTATCTTCAAAGGTGACCACGAGCATATTTTCACCGGTCGCGGTGGCGGTTGTTTTGCTTTTCCAGCCTGAATCGATAGACAGTGTAACCGGATAGGAAGCGCCTACGGCCCGCCGACTGTCGGGGAAATTAAGAGCCAAGCGCTGTTGCGCAAACTTGTCCCGTGCCAGAATAAAGATAATGCCGTTATTGTAATAAGTACGGGCAAGGCAGAAATCGACAATGTCGTCCCCATCATCGGAAACGGATTCGATTTCCCATTTTTCAACAGGACGGACATGCTGTTTTTCAAGGCCATAGGCAAGCGATGCCGAACAAAGTACGGTCGCGCACAGCAGGGATGCGAATGAATATTTTGCTATCACGGGCTCTTTAGTCGTCAATTGTTAACATTGGCGTTTATTGTAGCCAGAATTTTGTCGCGTTCAACCATTAATGCTGTCGGCGTTTCACCGCTGAAGTGCCATTGATACAATCCTACACCGTTATTATGCAGAATATAGGTCGAAGACGATACGTTCATCGGCGTAATACATAGGCTATCGGCAGAGGTGACGGT
>QKJH01000101.1 GCA_003250865.1 Alphaproteobacteria bacterium
GGTGCTTTCGCCATTTACCCACTGTCCTTCATAGCTCCATTGCTTGCCGCTATCGCTTTTTACCATATTGAAGCTACCCGATCCATGCGGGACGCCATCCTTGATATCGCCGGAATACACACCCTCCCCGCTATCGTAAGCCATACTGACAGTGATGGTTTGACCGCTTACCGTTGCAGCGGATGACGATTCAACGGATGGGGTAACTGACGTAGAAGCTGACGTTTCAGCAAAGGGTGTAACCGACACCGATGCAGATGCTTCAACCGACGGTATGGCAGACGGCGTTGCGGACGCTGCAAATGTCAAAGGCTGATCCATCGGTTTGTCGGCAAAAAACAAAAAGTAGGAAGCCGTACAAATGATGACAACTGCTACCGCCGTAATTATGGCGACACGCCTAAGTGTGGATTTACCCGGCTGCGGACGTGCATTTTGTGTTATGTCCGGTTTCGCTATGGCCTTGGCATGCTGCCCGGCCCCACAAAAGGCGCAAAACATACTATCATCCGATAAAACCCTGCCGCATTTGACACAGAAATCACTCATCTAAAATCCCTCCCAAACCCAGTGGTTGTTTATCATCACTGCTGCTTGTCATAGTAAAATGCATTATTGATCATTTCATCAATATTCTTTGTATCAACTTTCTTTTCGCCTTCCTGATTCCATGTAAACACCTCGTTGCCCGAAGCCTTTATGGATTGCCCCGCCGCAGGGCTGCTGGTAAAAATCAAGCCGTTTCTGTTACTGTTATACGCCACCGCCATATTGCCAGAAAGCGTTATTGTATATTCCGCCGAATAAGACCCCGAGACCCATGATCCGGTGGCTGAGCCTGAAAAATCAGCAGTGCCTTCACCAGTTTTTGGGTCTATCTGACCCTTGAGTGTAATCGTCCCAAAGCTGACCGCGGTATCCGTCAGAGAACCCGCGTAATAATGTTTTAATGTGACCGTCTTTGCTGGAACTGTCACAGAAAAACTGCCGTCCGTCTTTACTTCCAGATCCTTTGCCTGATACAGGATACCTTCCATTGCCTGGACAGAGTCTGAATAAGACCATTCCCCCGTTTTTATAAACTGCGTGCTCAAAGAGTATTTTCCCTCAAAACCTGCTTTCTGGCCCAGCGTAATCGTGGTTACTGGCATCGTGACGGTGAAGGACGCCTTCATATATGGCGTGCCGGCCTTGAGATCCGCTTCGGTTTTATAAAAACAGGCTTCTGCCGGGCAGCCCTCTTTGAGGTAATTATATAGGGTGCAGGCAAATATAGCGTTGCCCGACCATTTTCCCGGCTGGCATATCCAGTCGTTTTTATGCCCGCTGTCTGAAACCGTTTCAATCCGGATGATGTCCTTTGCCACACGCGTGTTTTCAAAGCCTTCTTTTTTAGCCTCCGGGTCGTATATAACAAAGGATATCTCCGTGTTTAAGTATTCGACCAGCGCGTCCGTATCCCGGATCAGCGTTTTTTTCATGTCCTCCAATAGCGTTTTTTGCACATCCTCAAAGACAGGCTTTAAATCCCGCATAAGCTCAGCTTTTACCGCATCCTTCATTTGGCGGATTTCAACTTCTCCAGGCCAGCGCCAGTCTTTTTCGTCAATACCGCAAAAATCTTTTGCAAACTGGATCTGTTCTGTGCCCTCAAGCGCCCAGAAAGCATCCAAATATTCTTCAATCAGCGCGTCGATACGCTCCTGCATAGCCTTCGGGTCTTTCGCATAAAGCGTATAACTATCCATTAGCGCGCTCTTCCATTTGTTTGAGAAGCTTTGTTCCAGCATCGCGCCGCCTTTTACCAATTCCCATTTTTTCTTGTCGTTGTTATAGGCTTGTAGCGAGACCCACGGTGTTTCCTCTGCTGCACCTTCGGCCAGCGCTTTGGCGCGGTTTTTATCATAGGCAATGTTCGGATACATGCAATAATCGTGATAGGCGCGATAAGCATATTGCAGAGAGTCATCCTGATACGCCGGGACAAGGACATATTCATACGCTAGACCCAGGGTGAAAATACCCATCGCTGCAACAGGCAGCAGGGTGGAGGCCGGTATGGCCATCGCAGCACCCGACAACGCAAGCTCGCAAAGGTCAAATATGTTGTCCTCCAAGATCTTCTTGTTGCTGTCGCCTGACTGCCATTGATAAGCCATCTTTAAAAACGTGACCGTCCCGCCTACAGCCGCCAGCTTATCCGCAAGCACGCGCGAGTCCTCAAGGCCCACAGTGGCACCGTATGTGGGGGGTATCGATACATAACCGGTCGCATCGTTGAACAAAGACATGCCTTTTTTAACCCATTCGTTGGCACCGACCTGGCCTTTTTGCTCAAGAAATTGCTCAAATAAGTTGTCATCCTCGATATTTTTAAGCGCCTTGCGCAGCTCGTCATAATTTACAACCAGCGGTGTTAAGGGACCCGTGTAGCGGTTGCGGTTATACCTGATCAATCCGTATGTGGAAAAATGCGTGGTAGAAAACGAAACCTCATCGCCCGAGGTTTCATAGGGAAGTTTTTCCCATTCGCCGTCCTCTTCGTTGTAAAAACACACATGGAAAGCTTCGTTTTCCTCCGCGGTGTTCGGCAGCGTGATGTTGATTAGTGTATCAAACTCGATTTGCCCTTCCAGTGAAAAATCATAGACGTCTATCGCTGTGTATTGTTCGCTTTGGGGCTGTTGGCTGCCTGTTTGGACGGTCAATTTGGCTTGGCCTTTTAAGTTGTCTTTAAAGTCCACCGTTACTTTGCCTATCTTGGCAACTGGGTTGTCAGGAGAAACTACTGCACTTCCCGAGTCTGTCACTTTGCCTGTATCCGGCCACTTGCCGGAATTCACCTGTTTAGCAATGAACGGACCAATCACTAACATGAAAAGCATAATAAAAGCCAGCCCTGCCGAAATGATTGCTGCTATGCCGACTTTCTGGCGCTTTGTTATGTTTTGCTTAACACTCCGCGGATGCTGTATTTTCTGATAGTTTTGTGTTATTTTTACGGGTTGTGAATACGTCGTCTTTTTTGACTGAACATTCTCAACGGTTTCGCCGCAGACTGTACAGAATCTCGCACCGTCTGGAATTTCATTTCCGCAACTTGAACAAAAGCAATTCATATTAAGCTCCTTGAAAATTATACTGCTGCCAGATGTAACATCACTAAGGTTTTACCCTGTCATAACAAAGATCATTCCAAACCCTAATACAAATATTAATCTGTATATTTCAATTGAATTTAATTCTTATATAATGAGGTTGCGCTAATATATTATACACAGAATGCTATTAACAAAAGGCCACTACCGTTATAATTTAATATTTGATTACTTATTTATTTACGGTTATCTTTGCGGGGCTTTCAATCCACATGTTCTCCGGCTGATTACCGGCGATAATTTTTATATAGCCGTCTTCATGCTTCATATCCTTACCATTCACACTTGTGGCCATAATGGTTAAGGAGTCGTTTATAATGTCGACCGTATACTCAACTGAAGAATCATTCGAAGATGTAAGCGTAATTGAAGAGTACTCTGTGATGCCAAGATAATCAAGAACGTCTTTTAAATAAACGCCCTCCCATGTTTCTTCCAGGACACTACCGTCTTGTTGTTCATCCTCGACTGTAATGGTGACTTCATGTAGCTTGGCGTAATCAAGGCTGGAAAACACTGCTGTATCAGCGCCCTTAACGCCTATAATCCATTTCGGCTCAACTATGACATCACCACAGGAGCATAGGATTGTTGTAAAAAGTAATAATACGCAGAATATCAGGAAACCTTTTTTTAAAGACATATTTTCACCTCCCGTTTTATGAAAAACATGTTGTCAGCTTTTATTGCGAAGCTTAAAATCGGCAATGAGCGTTGAACGGCTGCTACAGCTGGTCTTTTTGAATATATTCCCTGCATGGAATTTAACCGTGCTCTCGGTGATGTATAATGCGGTCGCTATTTCAGTATTTGACATTCCTTGCACGATGAGGTTAAAAATCTCCTGCTCTCGGGGTGACATATTAAACCGGCTCGCATATTCCAACGATCGCTGCTTTTCCATCTCTTCTACATTGATGATTGGGGAATAAATCTTTTGATACAGAGAAAAGAATAGAGCGATTACAAGGGCGAAAACTACGCCCGAAGCCACTATAAGCGGCGCACCGGTTAGAAAGCTTGCTCCGAGTGTACCTGCTGCTTCTCCAAGCCGACCTATCAAAAGCCCGGCTACTGCAAGCCCGAGAAGCCCTCTCTTTGCTGAGATATCGGAAAACATAAGAATACGGTATGCCGACCAGAAACCCAAAAACAGATACGCGACCATCCACATTGCCGTTTCTCCAACAGTGCTATTGCCAAGTGCCAGTGCCGCAAAGGGAAAAGCCAGCGCCGCCAAACAGCATATCGCGCCCCAACGGCGGTTTTTGTCGCTGACAAGACCTGCGATGATG
>QKJH01000194.1 GCA_003250865.1 Alphaproteobacteria bacterium
GTAGGGATGTATCGCGGGCTGTGGCGCTATTCTTCGGTGCCCGATTTGGTATCCATTGCCAAAGGTGTCACATTGTCCATTCTTATCTTTATTCCGGTACTTTTTCTATTTAACAGGCTTGAGGCCATTCCGCGCACCATCCCGCTTATTCAGTGGATGGTTCTTATTATGATGCTGGGAGCACCGCGTCTGGCCTACCGTCTTCTTAGAAACCGGTTTTCCTTTTTAGGGAAACCTGCCAATGATGCAAAGCGTATTCCTGTATTGCTCTATGGTGCCGGTGATGGTGCCGAAATTTTCATTCGCTCCAGCTTGAAAACATCGACATTGTACCAACCGGTGGGAATCTTGGATGATAACCAGCGGACAAAGGGTGTATCCATTCATTCCATTCCGGTTCTTGGCAGCGCGGATAATTTGGAAAAGATCCTCAAACGGTTGAAGAGCAAAAGAGCGGTTGTTCCCCAGAAAATTATTATCACGGATGATGCCGCCCTGCGGGACAATGCTGAAACTATTCGCTTACTTACAGAAAAAGCTAACGAATATGGCCTTAGTCTAGGGCGTTTGCCTGATTTATCGGAGCTAAAGAGCTTGAGCGGAGGTGCCATCCCTCTACGACCGATAGCCATTGAAGATTTGTTGGGACGGCCGCAGATTATTGCTAATGTGGCGGATATTGCCGAATTTTTACGCGGAAAACGCGTTATTGTTACCGGAGCTGGAGGATCCATCGGTTCGGAAATCGTCCGTCAGGTGGCATCGTTTGAGCCGGCTTCGATGATGCTAATTGACAGCGGAGAGCATAATCTGTACCAGATTGATATGGATGTACGTACGCGTTTTGATAATTGTGCCTGTATCCCTGTACTTGCAGACGTACGTAATCGAGATCGTGTTTTTCGGTTGTTCGAAGATTATAAGCCGCATGTGGTATTCCATGCCGCGGCTTATAAACATGTTCCCATGGTTGAGTATAACCCGACAGAAGGTGTTTTGACCAATGCCATCGGTACCATGAATGTTGCTGATGCTGCTCTTGCTTGCGGTGTTGAGGCTATGGTGCAAATCTCAACCGATAAAGCCGTTAATCCGACAAGCATTATGGGTGCCACCAAACGTATTGCCGAAGCCTATACACAGGCTTTGGATATTTCGCAAACAGGTACGGGGCAGAATAAGCACCGTGGTACCCGTATGATGACGGTTCGTTTCGGTAATGTTTTGGGCTCATCCGGTTCAGTTGTGCCTTTGTTTAGAAAACAGCTGGAACGGGGCGGTCCCCTGACTGTTACAGATCCTGATATTGAACGCTTTTTCATGACTATTCCCGAAGCGGTCGGACTGGTGTTATCGGCTTCGGCGCATGGTTTGACCAAAAGTGCGCCACGCGGCCAAATTTTCGTTCTGGATATGGGGAAACCTGTACGCATCGTGGATATTGCACGCCAGATGATACGTCTCGCTGGCTTGCGACCCGACAAGGATATTGAAATCAAATTTACGGGCTTGCGTCCCGGGGAAAAAATGTTCGAAGAATTGTTTGATAGTCAGGAAACCCTTAGAGAAATTGGCTTATCCGGTGTTCGTGCGGCCAACCCGCGTCCGTTTGATTTGGACGCGTTGCGCCATACTTTGGAAAATATGAACCGTTATGCTCAGGATGATAATGTTAAGCCCATGATTGACGAAATTGCCAAAATCGTTCCCGGCTTTAACCACACATCATTGGTGCAAAAGCAGAATAGTCAACAATAGCAAGAAAAAAACCGCCTCAGGGGCGGTTTTTTTGTGTCTGTTACAAAACAGCTTAACCGTTTGCAGCGGCTTTGGCTTTTTCAGCCTCCGGATCGCGCAGGACATAGCCGCGGCCCCATACAGTTTCGATATAGTTGCTGCCGTCCGTGGCGTTGGCCAGTTTTTTACGTAATTTACAGATGAACACGTCAATGATTTTGACTTCGGGCTCGTCCATACCGCCATAAAGGTGGTTGAGGAACATTTCCTTGGTCAATGTTGTGCCTTTACGCAAAGACAATAGCTCCAGAATACCGTATTCCTTACCGGTCAGGTGCAGCGGTTTGTTATCGATTTCAACCGTGCGGGCATCTAGATTAACGGCCAGACGACCTGTACGAATGATGCTTTGGGCATGTCCTTTGGAGCGACGAACGATAGCTTGAATACGAGCCAAAAGTTCACGCTTGTCGAATGGTTTTGTTAGATAGTCATCGGCACCAAATCCCAGACCCTTGATTTTGTGATCCAGCTCGGTCAGACCGGACAGGATAAGGATAGGCGTTTCAACGCGGGCATCACGCAAGCGGCGCAATACTTCGTATCCGTCAATATCAGGCAGCATCAAATCCAGAATAATGATGTCGTAATCGTATAACTTGCCGATTTCAAGGCCGTCTTCGCCCAAATCGGTCGAGTCAACGATAAATCCATCGGCTTTCAGCATCAACTCGATACTTTTTGCGGTGGATGTATCATCTTCTACAAGTAAAACGCGCATAGTTCGCTCTCTCTTTCTTGTGGTGTTAATCTTTATTAACGTAAATTATCACAAATTCCAAAAAGGTTAAAGATATTGTTTTGTACTCTTGCTAAAGCCCTATCTTTCGGATGTGTTATCTTTTATACTGTGTTCGAAGGACGGGGGTAAACGGTGGGGTCTTAATCTCACTTTAACGGTTTGAAAGACACAATAAAAGACCTTTTGTTAATAAAGATTAAAATTTTTGCCCGGAACACAAAAATATGGACAGTATCTTCGACAGCATTAACCGTCAGATAAATGAAATTCCGACCAGCCGCCTATTCGGGCGTGTGTCCTCGATTCAAGGGTTGATGGTCGAGGTTGACGGTATTGACAATGTGGTGTCCATTGGCGGGCGTGTCTATCTGGAAAACAACAAGGGGATTGAAATTCCGTGCGAGGTTGTGGGTTTTCGAAACGGTAAGGCGCAGCTGATGTCTTTCGGCAAGGTTGAAGGTGTATCGTTGGGTGCTAAAGCCTTTGTCTCCAACGAAGAGCCGGCCATTTATCCGTGTGACGCATGGCTGGGACGTATTGTGAATGCTTTTGGAGAGGCTATAGATGACAATGGTCTGTTACAGATGGGAAATAAACCGTTTCCCTTTCATGCTTCGCCACCGCCGGCGCATTTACGTCAACGTTTGGGCGGAAAAATTGATTTGGGGGTAAGGGCTCTCAATACATTTCTAACCATGACAAGCGGTCAGCGTATGGGGATTTTTGCCGGTTCGGGTGTCGGTAAATCCATTTTAATGTCAATGCTTGCCCGTTATACCGATAGCGATGTCTCTGTTATCGGTCTGGTTGGCGAGCGTGGACGTGAGGTGCAGGAGTTTGTTCAGGACGATTTGGGTGAAGAAGGCTTGAAAAAATCCATTGTTGTTGTGGCAACATCCGATCAGCCTCCTCTGATGCGGCGGCAAGCGGCCTATACAACATTGGCCATTGCCGAATATTTCCGTTCACAGGGCAAAAATGTTCTTTGTATGATGGACTCGGTTACCCGTTTTGCCATGGCGCAACGGGAAATTGGATTGTCTGCAGGTGAGCCACCAACTTCCAAAGGGTATCCGCCGACAACTTTTACGGAATTGGCCAAATTGCTGGAACGCGCCGGCCCGGGAAAAGTGGGTGAAGGCAATATCACCGGCCTGTTTTCGGTATTAGTTGAAGGTGATGACCATAACGAACCGATTTCGGATGCGGTGCGCGGGATTATTGACGGTCACATTGTTATGGACAGAACGATTGCTGACCGCGGGCGTTATCCGGCCATCAATATCTTGCGCTCTGTGTCGCGTTCCATGCCGCGTTGTAACACGGCGGAGGAAACGGCGCTTATCCGCCGTGCACGTGAGTTGATTTCCATTTACGAAGATATGGCCGAACTCATTCGTCTTGGGGCTTATCGCAAGGGTTCGGATCCTAAGGTGGATAATGCCATTCGTCTGTATGACAAGTTTGAAACCTTTCTCAATCAAGATATGCGTGAATATTCCACTTTGGAACAAGGTTATGCCGAGCTTGAGGCAATTTTAAATGGCTGATTTGCATGGATTGATAAAACTCCGTCGTCATCATCTGGATGAAAAACGGCGTGTCCTTGGGGCGCTGAATGCGCAATTGACGACATTGAATAATCGTAAACAATCCTTGTTTGATAAAATCGAGAAAGAAAAGGAATTGGCAAGCAAAGATGCCGATGTTGCCCGAGATTTTGGGCTTTTTCTTGAATTAACCAAAGAAAAGATTGCTGCTGTGGATGCCGCTATTGAACAATTGATGGTTAAAATCAATGAAGCTACCGAAGAAGTAAACGAAGCATTCCGGGAACTCAAAAAAATCGAAATAACGCAGGAAAATCGGGATAAGGCCGCGGAAAAAGAACTATTGCGCAAAGAGAC
>QKJH01000211.1 GCA_003250865.1 Alphaproteobacteria bacterium
GAGGCTGTCTCATCACTGGTTTTTATGCTTGTCTGTGCATGAGCAAAACCAACTGGCACCAAAAGAACCATCAAAAGGAACAACACTTTACAAAGAGAAGTACAAGAAAGCTGTTTATGCATAATATTCTCACATTTTTACAATTACATAGGTCATATCGTAACGTTAACACCCCGGAATACGATATAAAACACACCCGATAATAGTTCTATTTTATCAAAAATTTTAGATAAAGTCTTCAAAAAAGTTTACCTTTTGTCAATACTCTCGAATGACACAACATCTTCTTCGTTCAAGCCAAATGCTTTTTCAGCAACGTATTGCCCATCGGCAGCTCTATCAAATGCAGCTCCAGAGAAAATGACGCCTTTTCGTTTTCTTCACACTCCAACAGATGTTCTTTCAGCGCATAGGAAAAGCGTTCCGCAGCATCCATCGGTTCTGAGCCAGTGCTAGGACGCTGCATGATAAGCACCATCTCATTCACATTGATGCGCGCCAAAAAGTCACTCTGACGGCGTAGGCGGGCAATATACTGCACCACCCGTCCGGCTTGTTCGTTAGCGGCCTCTTCACCCTTTTCCTTCACCAGATTATCATAGCTGGTGATGCGAAAGAAAAGGAGAAACGCCTGTTCTCCGTAGCGAGCAGCCCTGTCCAAAGCGGAATGAAACAGATGCAAAAATGGTTTTTTTCCGAAAACAATGCCATCGGTACGAATATCCATTGTTTCGTCACGCAACATCCTGTCAAACCGAACAAGATTGGACGCATTCTCAACTTTCAGGTAGAAATCTTCCAAATCAAGCGGCTTGGTAATGTAGTCGTTCAGCCCCATATGTACCACTTCATCAATCGAAGAACCATGAGACATCAGCATCAAATAGGAAAAATACGGGAAAATGGCTTTTTTAACGGCAATAATCACCGGGCGCGGCGACGGTAGCGGCGAGGTATCCATCATTATCATGTCAAACCGGTCGGTTTTTAACAATTCAACTGCCTCGTTACGTACAGGTTGTATAACAACTTCATGCCCATCCGCCTCAAGGCGCGGCACCAGAAGCTGTGCGGTTAAACGATCCCGGTCAATAATCAATATTTTCATGGATGGTTTTATCTCATTGTAAAAGCCGAACGGATACGCAAAAAATCTCTACTTTCCCAAATAAAGCAAAAAAGTCCTATAGAATAATTAACATCGCACTCCCTGCCTCCATTTTTTATGTGATATTATTCCATGGTTCGGACAGGCGAATGGCGCTTTTAATCAAACCAACCAATGAATATGTTTGCGGGAAATTGCCCCACAACTCACCGGTTTCAAAATCCAAATCTTCGGACAGCAGGCCAACATGATTACGTTTACCAAGCATTTTTTCAAATAATTCGCGGGCTTCATCCCCTCTGCCGATGGCATGCAGGGCATCAATGTACCAAAAAGTGCAAATCGTAAATGCCGTTTCAGGATGACCAAAATCATCCTCCAGAATATAGCGGAACAGCATATCATTTTTTTTCAAACGGTTTTCAACCGCCGCCACGGTACCAACAAAGCGCGGATCGGCCGGCTCGATAAAACCCAGTTCATGCATCAACAAAAGCGAGGCATCGATATATTCCTCGGAATCGGCATCAAAGCTTTCAACAAAACTGTTCAAGCGCTCATTCCATGCACGCTTGAGAATTTCGTCCCTGATGGTTTGTGCCCTTTCATTCCAGGCATTCGCCTCCGGAGCCAATTCCAGACGAACAGCGATTTTAGCCAAACGGTCACATGTAGCCCAGCACATAATGGCCGAAAATGTATGGATACGAGCCTTTTCACGCAATTCCCACAAACCGGCATCCGGCTTGTCGAAGAAGGCCATTGCTTTATACCCCAGAATTTCCAGCGCCCTGAAATCATCCAGCGTGCCGCGGCGTTCCAGACGCTCATCGAAAAAGGCCTGCATCGTAGCCAGAACCACTGCGCCGAACACGTCGTTCTGACTTTGCTCATAGGCTTTGTTGCCAATGCGCACCGGCTTCATACCGCGATAACCCGACAGGGAATCCAGCTCTATTTCTTCAATCTCACGACGGTAATCAATACCGAACAGGGGTTGCAAGTGGTTGTGCGAATCCCCGAATGTCAAATTCATCACATAGCTTAGGTAACCCTCCATCGTGTCGGTTGCCCCCAGACGGTTAAGCGTATGAATGACAAAATAGCTGTCACGCAGCCAGCAAAAACGATAGTCCCAGTTGCGTACCGTATTGGGTGCTTCGGGTATAGAGGTCGTCAATGCGGCCAGAACAGCGCCAGTTTCCTCAAACGTACAAAGCTTAAGCGTAATAGCCGCGCGAATAACGGCTTCCTGCCATTCAAACGGAATGGACAGCCGACGGGTAAATTCCAGCCAATAGTGTTTGGTGGATTCCAATAAACGACGCCCCTCTTCCTTAATACCGTTATGCAGGCTTTCATCCGGCCCCAATATCAGCGTCTTGGAAGAAGTCAGGGCAAAATCAATTTCATCACGGATGGAGAGCAACGAAGCATCTGTCATCAGACGCAGGGTAATCACATCCCCAACATAGCGGATATGGTTTGACCCCAGCGTAACATCCGGTTTTTTAGCACCATAATCGGAACGTGGGCGCAAACGGATACGGATGCGCGGCGTACCCGATACCGGTTCGAGCAACCGAACGATGGTGGTCGGCTTATAATAGCGGCCATAATGCAAATAGCGCGGCGCAAAATCCGTGATTTTAACCGCAGCACCGTTTTTATCATATAGAATTGTCTCAACAATGGCCGTGTTTTCAATATAGTGCTGCTCGCTATAATCAAAGTTCAACAGCTCGACATCGTAAAAACCCCAGGGCGAACTATCACACTCTTCGGGTGTTTTGCCTGCCTGCCCATTAATCAACGAACAGAATACAGGGTCACCTTCGAAATGCGGATAGCACCCCCAGACAATTTTTCCCTTTTTATCCAACAGTGCCGAGAAAGAACAGTTGCCAATAACGGCCAGATCCAATGTACTCATTCGTCATCCCTCAATTTTATGCCAAA
Organism: Alphaproteobacteria bacterium; assembly: GCA_003250865.1. GTDB lineage: Bacteria > Pseudomonadota > Alphaproteobacteria > Micavibrionales > SZUA-601 > SZUA-601. The sequence goes on from QKJH01000211.1 coordinate 3,068, forward strand.
CGGCTTTTTTAATCACAATGCGCCTAATCCTAGGGTACACATATTTAAATTCGTTTAAAACATGCTTTTTTCTTGTATAGATTACCATATCGTGCTAGTGAATCAGGACAATAGTTAACAAAAAATTAACTCCCGATTCTGTTAGCGAGATAGGAAAATCAATCATGTTTTTTACCAAAAAATCGGATGAACCCGTTTACAACCGTAACGTCTCATCGCCTAATTTACACGCTCCGCGAGCAAACGAAGCTTTCCAGCAAAATGCCCATGCCGCGATAAACCGTAATATCAGCGATGCACCGAAATCATCCATGGCTGTACGCCAGAAACCACATGCCAAAATGGCCACATCACCTGCATCGACAGCTCCGAAAGGCCTACAGCGCACCTCGATTCCGACATACGGCAACCCGCATAAATCAGCTGCCCCACGTGATCTTCGCGATGGACGCAAACTGATTGTCGGCCGTGAAATCTCGCTTAACGGTGAAATCAATACCTGTGACCATCTGGTTGTCGAAGGTACGGTTCGTGCCACAATCAAAGAAGGCCAGACATTGGAAATTGCCCATCGCGGCCTGTTCGAAGGCACCGTTGAAATTAATGAAGCCACGATTGCCGGCACATTCGAAGGTAATATCCGCGTTTTAGACCGCCTGTATGTTAAATCAACCGGCGTTATCCGCGGCACAATCGAATACGGTGAAATGGAAGTCGAAGCCGGTGCCCGCATTGACGGACAGATTGTCAGCATGGGTGTCAGCGCTTCATCCAACGCCCCTGCCAATGACGAAATGGACGAACAGTATGAGACTTCCGAGCAGCACAGCCAGGAACAAGATACTGAAATGGATAAATTCGCCATGGCATAGGTCATGATGCGATAGAAAGAAAAAACCGCCTTTATCGGCGGTTTTTTTATGGTTATAGCAACACCGTTTTTTCGTCCGAATGGCACAGATGCGCAATTGGGCATTTGCCGCATAGCGGTTTACGCGCCTTACAGGTATAGCGGCCATGCAGAATAAGCCAATGGTGTGAGTGGCGCATAAATTCTTCGGGAATGACTTCGCAAAGCTGCTTTTCCACCGCTTCAGGCGTTTTGCCATCCGCAAAACCCAATCGGTGGGACACGCGGAACACATGGGTGTCCACCGCCATGGTCGGCTGACCAAAGGCCACGTTGAGCACGACATTAGCGGTTTTACGACCAACACCGGCCAAACAGACCAAATCCTCACGATTTTGTGGTACTTCACCATTATATTTTTCGACCAAATCTTTAGCCATCGACATAATATTTTTGGCTTTGGAGTTATATAGGCCAATTGTCTTTATGTATTCTTTTAACCC
>QKJH01000065.1 GCA_003250865.1 Alphaproteobacteria bacterium
GATGCACTCCATGGCTTTTTTATTAACTATTTTTCCAGATTTTTATTTTACACATAAAGAAACACCATTTCCGTTTCTGGGGCTTTTTCATGGCAAAAACACGTAAGAAAGCAAAAAATCCGCTGATAACCGTGGGCAATTTCATTGCTTGGGGAGTGTTTTTTGTGACGCCATTCCAACAAAACGCCGAAAGCACGACATCTTTGCCGCCTGAAATCGAAGAAATTTTTGACCCCGTTCTGGTCAACGGCCATCAAATCCTTGCTTTATAACGATTTCAACCGCCAAACAAGTTAATTTTTAAAATGATATTAACCTTTTATTGGCATAAGATATAGACGCGCCCATTTTTTTATGGATAATTATAGTACGGGCTTCATCCCTTTATTCCACTCCTGATACACGAGATCTCATCATGCCGCTAAAAATTCAGCTTCGTCCAAAAGAACGTATTATCATTAATGGTGCCGTTATCGAGGGGCATCCCGACAGCCGTACAGAAATTGTTCTGTTGAATAAAGCGCGTATCATGCGCCAAAAGCACATCATTCAGGAGAAAGAAGCCAACACTCCGGCAAAACGTCTGTATTTTACCATTCAAATGCTTTACATCGATGAAGGCGACACAAAAGAGAATTACGAGAAACTTTTCAAACGCTATTTTGACGATTTGAAAGAAACCGTATCACTTCCTCCTTTGGTAAAAGCTCTTGATAATATTGATAAAACAATTAAAGAAAAGAATTTTTATGATGCCATGAAAGTCTGCCGCGAGTTAATTAAGGCGGAAGAGTCCCTTCTTAAAATTGGCACGAGTGCAAAATAAAAACCATTTTCTTTCAGGTTTTTACCTTTCAAAAAAGAATCTAAAATCAATGATTTGGCACACCTTTTGCAAATTGTTTCGTGCAGAAGCAATTTTGACAATAAGGAGTGAAAGTCATGTCGTTAAATTCAGTACATACCAATGTATCTGCAATGGTTGCGCTTCAGGCATTAAACAGAACCAACCAGGCTTTGCAGGATTCACAGAAGAAAGTCAGCACGGGTTACCGTATTTCAGACGCCAAGGATGATGGGGCAGGCTTTGCTATTGCCCAAGGTCTGCGTGCCGAAATTAAAGGTTATTCCGCTTTGCAAGAACAGTTATCAAAAGCACGCGGTACATTGACCGTTGCTTCTCAGGCAGGGGAACAGATTTCCAATACGCTTGCCAGTATTAAAGCCACACTTATCAAATTGGCAGACGAAAACGTTACGGCTGAGCAACGTACACAATACGAAAGCGATTATATCAATCTGAAAAATGAAATCAGCAACTTTATCACGAACGCATCCTTTAACGGTACAAACCTTTTGAACGGTGCTACGGATGTAAACGTTATTGCCAACTTGGAAGGACAATCTTTGACATTGCACTCTCAGGATTTGCTGACCAATGTGTATAACACACTTCCATCTATTACCACGGGCTGGGGCGGTCAGGCAGATGCCTATACAGCCATTCAATCCGGTGGCGGATTGGATCAAGCCGAGGTTAATATGGGTGCATCCTTGGCTGAACTGGGTTCTGATTTGCGTCGCTTGGATAACCAGGTTGTCTATTTGGGTATTTTGGAAGATGCCAGTACCGAAGGTCTGGGCGCCATTGTTGATGCCGATTTGGCCAAAGAATCAGCCAAGTTGCAGGCATTGCAAATCCAACAACAATTGGGTACGCAAACCTTGGCCATTGCCAACACCGCACCGCAAATTCTGCTAAGTCTCTTCCAAGGGTAATCCTTAGAAAGGGATAATTATTAACGGCTTTTTTGTGTAAAGGATTGACATGTCCATATCGGCTTTAACATCTGCATTAAGTGGTCTTCGAGTTGCTCAGCAAGCTCTGGATGTAACTTCGAATAACATTTCTAATGCAGCAACCGATGGCTACACAAGAAAAACACTCCAACGCGAAGCTCTCGTTTTAGGTGATAGTGTAGCCGGTGTTCGTGCCGGCACTATCACCCGAAACGTTGACCAGTACATAATGCGTGACTATCGCACACAAGTCAGCTTGCAAGGTTATCTTGACACGAAAGAAAACTACCTTAACCGTATTGTCAGTCTGCATGGCCGACCGGAGCAAGAAACCAATATAGCTGCCCGTATCGGCGCACTACAAAATATCTTTACCGAATTGTCTTCTACACCAGAATCCGATGTATTGCAGTCTCAGGTGGTTGACGTTGCCAATAATCTGGCACAATCCTTTAATCAAATGTCCAGCACATTGCTTGAACAACGCAATCAGGCACAAAATGAACTAAAGGAAAGCATCACAAATCTTAATATAAAGCTGGAAGAAGTTGCCTCGCTTAATCGCCGCATCCAGACTGCCATTAACACTGGATCAAGCACAGCAACTTTGCAAGATTCCCGCGATATGGTTGTCAAAGAGATAGCAAAAGAACTGGACATTACCTACTACGTCAATGGAGAAGGTGCTCTTATTGTGCAAACATCAGGCGGTCAGGTTCTAGCAGACACCGAAGCCAGACAAATACAGTTTTCACCCGCACCCATTGGTTATGACTCGTCCTACCCAACAAATGTTGCAGGCATATCTTTGGTTGACTCACAGCAAACCTTTGACTTGACTGAAATGAATTTAGGCGGTCGTATGGGAGCTTTGATTGAGCTTAGGGATGAAATTATTCCTACCTATCAGGCTCAGCTGGATGAATTGGCTCACAAGATGGCTTTGCGTTTCGAAGAACAGGGGCTGCGCCTGTTTACAAACAATAATAACATTGTACCGATTGATGACCCCAGTCAATATAACGGCTTTGCAAGTGAAATCCGTGTTAATTCAGCCGTTATGCAAGATCCGTCTCTTGTACAAAAAGGAACAACAGGCCTAACCCCCGATTCTGGTGACAACACGCTTATCCTGAATATTATAAACCATACTTTCGGTGCTTATCAGGATGATGCCGGAACACCGCACGCCGATTTCAGAACAGACAATATCGGACCGAACGGACAATATTCGCTCAGCGCTGTTTCATCAGGAACAACACTGGAAGAATTTGCCCGCTCGATGATAAGCCGGATTTCATCCGACCACGCCATTATAGAAGAACGGCAACAATCCGAAGAAGTTTATACGCTGGATGTTGAAAAGCGCCTCCTTGACCAATCAGGCGTTGATACAGATGAAGAAATGGCCGAACTGATTGTTTTACAGCAAAGCTACAGTGCCGCAGCAAAAATGATTACGGCATTGGATGAGCTGTTTGAAAAACTGCTCAACGCAATTTAAACCTAGAGGAGAAAAAACATGTCTATATCGACAATTGGATCATTATTGTCCCAGCAATATTTTCTCCGTACATTGCGGACGGATTTGAACGCCTATCAGGAACAAATTGCAACCGGCAAAAAGTCCAGCACATTCAGCGGCCTGACAGCAACTGAAACAGTCAACTCGATGACGTTCCGTCAGAACTTACGCGAAATGGACAACTATATCCAGAATATCAATGTTGCGCTCACCCGCACGTCAGTGATGAACGAGTCCATGATTGATATTACAGATTACGCACGGGACGTTACAACACAATTGCGAGCACAAATGCAAGACACAGAACCGAACGCTCAGGTTCTCGTTGACAGTGCAGCAACGGCTCTTGATCAGGTCAAACAACGTATGAATGCCAAGTTGGGAGACCGCTACCTGTTTTCCGGTACCGACATTGATAATGCTCCGCTTGTTGCGGGGGGCACAAATTTAGACACCAACTTTTCTGCTATGATTGCAGGTTGGCTAAGCGGAGGCGTTACAGCGGATCAGGTTGTAATCGATGCCCGTACGGTTTCGGATGAACAGTTGGATATCTCTGCTGGCGTTTTGTCTGCCGGAGCAATTACCGTCCCTACGGATAGCGATGTCAATATTGATTACAGCGTCTACGCTCATAATGACGGTTTTCAGGATGTTTTACGCGGACTGGCCATTATTTCAAACTTACAACAACCGACAACACCTGCTGAGCAGGAAAATTTCTGGAATATTATCAATGGAGCCATTGAACTGATTGATAACGGCACAGCCTCTATTGATCAGGAAATTGCAGTACTGGGTAATAAATCCCGTATCATGGAGGAAACCAAAGCCGAGCACACCGATTTTCAAGGCACTCTTGAAGCTTTCATCGGTGAAGAAGAGGATGTTGATATGGCTGAAGCTTCCATGTACTTCCAGCAGATTCAGACCCAGCTTGAAGCGTCTTATACTGTTACGGCACAGGTTCGCCAACTCTCTTTGGTGTTCTACCTATAAAAGCATCTCGTCCGTAATCATACCATCCAGATAAGGCATTTCCTTTACCGGAAAATGCCTTATTGCTT
>QKJH01000163.1 GCA_003250865.1 Alphaproteobacteria bacterium
TGGAATACGAAGCAGACCGCCTTATTCGGACAACAATCAAACTCATGGCTTTAGGAATCATCGAACAGACGGAAATTTGTCTTTCGCTTTATCAGGCAGTCGAAGAAGAATTTACATTATTAAAAACCCGCAAAGGTGCACTGGATTTCGATGACCAGATTGCCCTGACCGCCCGCTTGCTGGACAGCGAGGAATCCTGCGGCTGGGTAATGTACAAGCTGGATGGCGGCATCGAGCATATCCTGGTAGACGAAGCGCAGGATACCAACCCCGATCAATGGCGCATCATCAAGGCACTAACCACCGAAATGACCAGCGGATACACCCGCTATGACACCCCTGACAAAGCACCGCGGACACTGTTTGTCGTGGGCGATGAAAAACAATCCATCTATTCATTCCAAAATGCCGACATTAACAAATTCTCCGAAACATTGGAGTTTTTCAAACAGCGGTTTGATGCTTGCAATCTTTCCTTACGGGAAGTTGCCATGAATACATCCTTCCGCTCGGTTCCCGCCGTGCTGGCAAGTGTCGATGCCGTGTTCAAAGATGAATTTGCACGACAAGGGGTAACACGGAATGTACAAACACCGATTACCCACACTTCATCACGTAAAAATCAGGCGGGCTGCGTTACTCTGTGGCCATACATTGCGCATGAAAAAGAAAAAGGCGGTGTCGGCAGCAAACAATTCCGCCTTCCGATTGAGCCCATCCCCGCCGATAATGCCGAAGTCACACTGGCAAGAACCGTGGCTCAAACCATTCACGGATGGATTAGCGAAAAACGGCCGCTTTTATCCCAAAACCGCCCCGTGACCGCAGGGGATATTCTGGTATTGGTTACAACCCGTAACAAATTTGTCATTCCGTTTGTAAAAGCCTTGAAAGATTTGTCTGTTCCCGTCAGCGGCATGGACAGGATTGTGTTAACGCAGGAGCTTGCCGTTCAGGACTTATTATCTTTGCTGGCTTTCATTCTGTTACCCGAGGATAATTTAAATCTGGCCGCCTTGCTGAAAACACCGCTATTGGGCATGGATGAAGATAGCCTGATGGCGGTATGCACCACCCGACCCGATGAGACAGCGCTTTGGTCACATATCCGCTCATTACCCGACCACAGTGAGATTACAAACTATCTGGATAGCATTGTAAAACTGGCCGCCACTCTTACGCCGTTCGAGCTGTTGACCCATATATTGGAATCTCCCTGCCCTTGCGATATTGTCAGCGGCAAACGCGCCTTTATCAAACGCATGAGAGAGCCGGTTAAAGAACCGCTGGCAATGATTTTGATTGAAGCGCTGGCATTTGAGCAAAATCACACACCATCCATACAAGCCTTTCACCAGTGGATGACCCGCAATGCCACGGAGGTCAAACCCGAAATGGAGTCCGAAGGCTTCACGGCCGTGCGCGTCATGACAGTTCACGGGGCAAAAGGACTTCAGGCACCGATTGTCATTCTGCCTGACACATTCCGTACATCGCAAAGCGGGCGCAAAGATGAGCACGCCGAATTTGACTGGCTTGATGATACCTTGCCCTTTTATTCAACAGGCAAAACAAATCCCCATCCCGTGGTAAACGCTGTTCGCGAAGATAAAAAACAAAACGCTTTAGAGGAATACCGCCGCCTTCTTTATGTAGCGATGACCCGCGCCGAAGACGAGCTGTACATCACCGGATGGCAAACAATTGGCAAAGACGGTGACGGAAAAGCCCTGTCGGAAAGTTGGTATAATCTGGTTGAGAAAGGCCTTTCGACCAATTTTGCCGTACAGGAGGAGCTTACCGATAAAGCATGGCAGGACATTCCCGCGCTCAGCTCAAACCAACAATGGGTATATAAATCAGGTGTTCCAGCCAAAGAGTCAGAAAAAACCAAGCCACACCCCCTGCCGAACGAAGCAGCACTCTATAATATTGCCGATAACCCATGGTTATACAAAGCCATCGGCATGGCGGATGAAAACCCGCCAAAACCGCTGCGCCCATCCAAACCCGTAAGCGATGAATCCCCCTCACCCTCGCCGTTGCTCCGCCGTGATAAGCCTGACATCTTCAAAAAAGGGAATATTACCCACCATCTGTTGCAGGTACTTCCCGAGATTGCTCCCGCTTTGCACGAAAAAACCACCCGCGCCTATCTGGCCAATCCGGCGCATAGCCTATCACCACAGGAACAGGAAGAAATCCGTCTGGAAATTGATACCATTTTGAACCATGAAACCTTTGCCCCGCTCTTCACACCGCAATCCCGTGCGGAAATTGCCGTTACTGGTCTTTTGGAAGGACGTTATGTTGTATCCGGTCAGGTCGACAGGTTGGTGGAAACCGATGACACCATCATGATTATCGATTACAAAACCCAGCGGCTTCCCCCGCGAAACGAAGACGACATTCCCGAACAATATGCCCAGCAATTGGCGGGTTACCGCGCTGTGTTGCGCAACGTCTATCCCGACAAAATCATTCGATGCGCCCTGTTATGGACATCAACACGTAACCTGATGGAAATACCGGAACAGCGTCTTGATGCCGCCTATCAGGCACTGGTACAAAAGAAAGCCGGATAAGCCCTATTTTGTATAAAACCGGCTGTTTTCCATCGGCTCGACAGCATATTCAAACATGCGGTAAGCCGGACGATCTTCCTTTTCGTACCTGTATCCCAGTCCCAGCATTAAGCCGCATTGCGAACAACACAGTTTTTTATCAATTTCATACGCGCGAACCGCCTCTTCATCATGTATCCTGTCGACATACATCCGTTTCAGAGGCCCGGGACCGTCTTTTTGATAATCCGTAATGTGGTTTCCGCATTCCGTACAAACAAGGCGAAGAATGATGCTTTCTCCACGCGTATGCGCATAAATATCATCTTTAATTTCAACCATATTTTTCTCCTACGCCAAATAGTAACATGAAAAACAGAGCAAAAAAAAAGACGCTCGAAACGAACGTCTTTTTCTTTGATAGGAAAATCAAATTTAACCTTCGGTAACTTGAAGATTAACGGCAGCCGTACGGCCGCGGTTTTCTTGAAGTTCGTAGGAAACTTTTTGTCCGTCTTTCAAAAAGCGCAAGCCAGCAGCTTCGACAGCTGAAACGTGAACAAAAATGTCATTGCCGCCATCATCCGGTTGGATAAAGCCGTATCCCTTTTGCGAGTTAAACCATTTAACGGTTCCTGTAGCCATAGTAAAAGTCCTTGGTAGTAAAAATTATAAACAAACGGGATGTGGTGGTCTCTAATCTTGAATGCCGGTATTAGCGGTGCCTTAAAAGTCCATAGTATCGCCGTGGGGAAAAACACCGAAAAATACGCATGCAGCGTTGAACCTTAGGCACAGAGTCCCACGCATTTCAGATTCTGTCAAGAAAAACAGCATAAAACGCATTTTTATTTTAATTGGGGGATTCCGCTCTTCCTCTTGCGGCCTTTTTTTTCTATAGTCGCAAATGTAGTATTATTTAGGGAAAAAGGGGAGAAAACACCGCCATGACAGACACCACCACCGTACAGGTTAAAACCTTGCCGCACTATGACGGGCTTGATTTGCCGCACTATGCCACCGAACATTCCGCCGGTATGGATTTTTATGCCGCCATTGACAAACCGGTTACCCTGAAGCCGGGTGAACGCACGCTTATTCCGACTGGTATTTGCATTGCCTTGCAAGAAGGATATGAACTACAAATACGCTCCCGCTCGGGCTTGTCCTTGAAAAAAGGCATTATCTGTTTAAACAGTCCAGCGACCATCGATGCTGACTACCGCGGAGAAATCGGCATTATTCTGGCCAATTGCGGGACAGAGGACTTTACAGTGGAGCGCGGCACCCGTGTCGCCCAGATGGTCATTGCCCGTTATAGCCGCGTCACATGGGAACAAACGACCGAACTGTCGGAAACGGCACGCGGCACAGGCGGATTTGGCTCGACAGGTATCAAAAAGGCCGGCTGAAGATGAGTGAGCTCACCATTGAGGAAATAACCTCCAACCATCCGAAGCTGGATGAGGCGCTGACCTTGATGAAAAGCATGATGTCATCGGCTCCGGCGAATCAGATGCCGCTTGATTTGGCAAAAGAAACCGCTTTGAAGTTATTTTCCGCCCCGCCGCTCTATGTCATTGTCATCGGAGTTTGTGACAATAAGGTTGTCGGCGTATTAGGTGTAAGAGAGTTTCGCGACCCGTTCATGTACGGCATTGGCGGCGAGGTTAACAACTTCATCATTGATCCTGATTACCGCAATCGGGGCTTCGGGCGAAAAATGATTGAGTACGTCAACAAAGACATGAAAGACAAATACACACTAGAGTGGCTCAGCCTAATGGCAGAT
>QKJH01000122.1 GCA_003250865.1 Alphaproteobacteria bacterium
ATTGTTTGCGCTCTGATATTTGTCGCCTTTAGCTTTATTCTTAACTAGGCGAAATTAGGCGAGAAACTTAATCCTTTTAATCCTTGAGGATTTCGCGTGAACGGATGGGCTTGTTGCCCGTTCTTTCTTTTTTGGCGCGTTTGTCCGGCGGGGTAATGATGCCGCCCGAAATAACCAGCTTTAACCCCTCTTCCACTGTCATGTCGACTGTATAGACATCTTCCTGTGGAATGAAAATCAAAAAGCCCGATGTTGGGTTCGGTGTAGTGGGAACAAAGACATTGACCAGTTCTACCTCTGATGCATTCTGGATTTCGCCGCTGGTCTTGGCGGTGACAAAGCCGATAACCCACATGCCGCGCCGCGGGTATTCCACCAGAACAACTTCACGAAACGCTTTTGACTTGTTGGCAAAAACGGTTTCCATGATTTGTTTGGTTGCCGAGTAGATTCCTTTGATAAAAGGCATGCGGTTTAAAATCTTGTCAGACAGATTGACAAAAAAGCGCCCCATGAAATTGGCGGCAAACATTCCGATTAACACAAGGCCGGTGATAACAACAATAACCCCTACCCCCGGGACATAGACATCGAAATAGGTGGATGGGTTATAGCGCGCCGGTAAATAATGCATGACCCAGGCATCAATCGAAGTCACAATGGCCCAGACCAGATACAGCGTAATCAATGCCGGTCCCGTTACCAGCAATCCGGCAAAGAAATAGTTGCGGATACGGGTAAAGACTCCCCGCTCCTGAATGTCAGGCTGGGGTAGCTTTAAGTCGGTAATAATGGAGTCCGAGTCGTTTTTTTCCATATCTTATTTTCGGTTAGAATGATGTCTGTAGAACTAATATAGCGTTATTTTGCCCCTATGAAAAGGAATAAAAACATTGAAATATCAGCCTTTTTCCATAGGAGCGACATTGTGTCGCAACGCAATAAATTGACAGATAATTTTCCACTCCTTACCATTGCAAGCAAGGGAGAAGTTTTAATTTGTTTTTTTATAATGGGTTGCATTAAATACTTCGGTATTTTTTTCGTTTAAACAAAAAAACTTGATTAAAATTAAATTACAAATAAACGACGTGCAACTCTTAACATTGGGTACTTTGCATTGTGTATGGCAATTAACCTGAAAGGAGCGCGATGAAATAAGCCATCATAAGATGAAAAGAGTACCTTATTCGCTCGAATAAAGAGTGAAGGAGTATGGACTTATTATGGTGAATTTAATGACAAATGAACAAAGCCGTGAATTATGGATTGAACGCGTTAAATACGTTGTCAGCACCAATGAAGTCGTGCTTTACATGAAGGGCTCTTCCTTTTATCCCCTTTGCGGATATTCCGCTGCCATTGCACAGATGTTAAATTACCTTGGGGTTAGCTATATTGATATTGATGTTTTAAAAACCCCCGAATTGTCCAAAGCGGTCAAGGAAATTACCAAATGGCCATTTATCCCTCAGCTATTTGTTGGCGGACATTTTGTGGGTGGGTGCGATACGGTTCGCGCCATGTTTGATGACGGTTCGTTGATTGACTTGTTTATCAAGGAAAAAATACCGATGAACGCGGAAAGTTATTACTTTAACAACTTAAACCATATAAAGAGTTTTTCGGCTGCGGCCGAGTAATAGAATACGGTAAGAAGATCTTTTTGATGAGAGATAACTTGACAGTTCCGGCAGTTGTATTTGCCGGAACTTTTTTTATATCAAATTACAGCGTTGCAATAAGCAGGCTGATGATGTCGGGGTTTTCCCGCCATTTCGAGATATTGGAACGCGCATAACCGTCATTTTTATACTCGTCATAGGTACTCATGACATGACGCAAATCTTCGGGATTTGTTACAGATCCGCGCTTTACGCTGTTGTATGAAACGTTTTGAGCATAAGAGCGCGTAAGCAGATACAAAGTTGCAAAGTCTATTTTACTGATATTCATTCCCTGACACAGTGTGGCGAGATAACCGGGGTTACCACTCTTTATCAAAGTAGCCACGCATTCCTGTCCCAGATTAAGCTTTACGGCAACCATGGCACAGAAAAGCGGGAAGTTTTTCTCGCGCAATGTGCGAATCAGAGCCTGCGAGTTAAGCTTGCCCTGTTTTAACAACATGTGGGCAATCATGCTGTTATCCTGAATTTGGCTTTTGCTCCGCTTTTCTTTTAGGTTTAATTCAATACTGGATTGAATAGTTTTATCAATCAGAGCCGCTTTAACATGGAACTTGTTCATGATGGTTTCGCGCACCTGTCCGCCGGCATACCAATAAATCTGTGTGGCCAACTCCTGCGTGATTTCAGGACGGTTCAACAAAGGTTCTTGCAAATCTTGGATTTTCTTTGCCAACGAAACGATTTTTGTAACCCCTGCTTCGCTGATAAGGGCCTTTTCATTGCCGATAAGCGTTTTTACGGCTTTCGGATATTCGGTATCAATAATAACTTGTGATAGCTGCTTTGTTACTTTCTCGCGGGCAGCTACGGCTTCGACATACTCTTCACTACGGTTTTGCATCAGTTCAATCAAATCGGTATCCGTCAAAGAAAGACAATGGCGCAACACAGGTTCGGCAACAACAAATTCCTTATCGCTTGCCATGAATTTAGCCAGCTTACGCGGGGCTGCTTTGTCATGCGCCAGTAGTTCAGCCATTTTTTTTCGTACAGAAACCGCGGCCTCGGCAATCAATACCATCAAAACATCAATGGCCTGCTCTTGCTTGTCGGAATATTCCGGTAGTGTCGAAACAATGGCGCTAATACTTTCGATTAAGGCTTGGCGTTCTTTCGGGCTGGCTTTTTGAGCCATTGAAAGAAAATAGTTCGGAGCGTTGTGCGTTGTTGTGTCCATAATATTCCCCTACTTACCTGTACCGCTTCTTTTGTTTTTTTGTGGCGGTCTTTTATGCTAATTAACATAAGGCCAAAAGTTAAAGAACAAGTTAATATTTATGGAAATAATAAAAATAGTTTTTTCCTTTAATAAATAGATGTTAAGCTTTATACTATATTCTGAATATACGTTAACGTGATAATCAGAGGTGAGACCATGTCAGCGATTACGCCGCCCAACCCGGCCCTATCCACCTACTTAACTGCTTCCGTCAGGGATCCGGCGGAGGATAGAGGTGTTGGACGGGAACAGGTAAGTACCGCTCGGGATGATGCCGCCGTCAGTAAAAGTGAAAAGCCGATAGAATTCAAAGTGGAAAATGAAACTTTACGCGATGAAACCGAATCCGTTAGCAAAAGTAACGCTGAACGTCAGGATACGGCAAAATCGGCTGCACGCGGCTCTTATCTGGATATTTCAGTCTGATAAGCCTGGGCATAAAAATTGACTAGAAAAGCCTCCCTTTTGCGGAGGCTTTTTTCTATTGTTGCTATTTTTTTTGCCAGGATCTCCCTGCAAGGGCTTTGATAATGCCGTGAAAAGTGCGGTTTTCCTGAGTCGTCATACGCATACGTACGAACATGTTACTTAGATTCTGTATCATGACGGGACGTACTTCATCAGTGGCAAAAAATTGTGTGTCATCCAGTTCTTCAACAATATGAGCAATAAGCGAGTCGACTGCCTTTTTAGAGGCAATATCCCCCTGCCCAATACGAAGAATGTCAGTAACTTCTTTTTGTCCTGTGACCGTGGCACCGGCCTTGGCGTACCATTGATAACAAACCAGCAATACGGCCTGCGCCAGATTAAGTGATGAGAAATTCGGGTTAAGTGGCACCGTAACCAGAGCATCAGCCAGTGCCAATTCATCATTTTCCAGGCCGGCACGCTCAGCACCGAATAAAATGGCACATTTGCTGCCTTGTGATTGTTCGTGAATGAGTGTATCCGCCGATGTATCGGGAGCCAGAACCGGTTTGACCATATCGCGGTCACGGGCGGTTGTAGCTACAACGTACTGGCAATCTTCCACAGCCTGAGCCAGATTGTCATACAGTGTGGCATTGTCTACAACTAGCAAAGCCCCTGAGGCACTTTTACGCGCGGCTTCGTTCGGCCATTCGTCACGCGGTGCGACAATACGCATTTCCGTCATACCGCAATTGAGCATTGCACGGGCGGCCATACCGATATTTTCACCCATTTGTGGACGTACCAGGATAACAACAGGAGCATCGGGAAAATTGTCGGGCAATTGCCCGCGCTGCGGATTAAGGTTTTTCCATCCCATAAATTTATATTTTCCTTTTTAATTCATAATCTAACATCTTAATACTAGCAAAAAAGCCCACGAAAGTGTGGGCTTTTTTATAGAAAATTTCTTTAGGTTTAACGTGAGTAAAACTCGATAACCAATTGCGGTTCC
>QKJH01000209.1 GCA_003250865.1 Alphaproteobacteria bacterium
CCAAACGCGTTTCCGAAGCAGATGTTGAAGACGGTTTGTCGGGTATTGAAGATAAAGCCGAAGATTTGTTGCCGCGTCCTCCTGTTGTTACGGTTATGGGGCATGTTGACCACGGTAAGACATCTCTGTTGGATGCATTCCGCAAAACCGATGTTGTGGCGCGCGAAGCCGGCGGTATTACACAGCATATCGGCGCCTATCAGATTACCCGCGACAACGGTCAGAAAATCAGCTTTATCGATACGCCCGGTCACGCGGCCTTTACGGAAATGCGTTCACGTGGTGCTAATACCACGGATATTGTTGTGCTGGTTGTTGCTGCTGATGACGGTATTAAACCGCAAACGATCGAGGCTATCAGTCATGCCCGTGCGGCCAATGTGCCGATTGTTGTTGCAGTGAATAAAATTGATTTGCCGGCTGCCGACCCGATGCGTGTAAAGCAGGAATTGCTGCAACATAATGTTCAAGTTGAAGAAATGGGCGGTGACGTCCAGTGTGTCGAAGTATCGGCAAAACAGAAAATCAACATGGATCAGTTGGAAGAAGCCATTTTGCTACAGGCGGAAATGCTGGATTTGAAAGCCAATCCAAACCGCGCAGCCAACGGTTCTGTCATTGAATCCAAACTGGATCAGGGACGCGGTAATGTTGCCACCGTTCTGGTGCAAAACGGTACATTGCATGTCGGGGACATTTTTGTTTCCGGTTCGGAATGGGGACGTGTGCGCGCCTTGGTTAATGACAAGGGTAAACGGGTTGACGAAGCTCTGCCTGCCGAACCGATTGAGGTTTTGGGTCTGAACGGTGCGCCGAATGCGGGTGACGATTTCGTGGTTGTTCCATCCGAACAGAAAGCCCGTCAGGTTGCCGAATACCGTAGCCGTAAACTCCGCGAAGCGGAAGCTGCAAAATCGGCCAAAGGTTCGATTGACCAGATGTTTGATAAGCTCAAACAAAGCGAGCGCAAAGAGCTACCGGTTATTATCAAGGCTGATGTTCACGGTTCTGTCGAGGCATTGGCAGGCTCACTGAAAAAACTGACCGAAGAAAACGAAGAAGTTATGGTTCATATCCTACACTCCGGTGTTGGTGGTATTAATGAATCCGATATGACGCTGGCCAAGGCCACGGGCGCATTGGTTGTCGGCTTTAATGTCCGTGCCAATGCTCAGGCTCGTGATTTGGCGCGCCGTGATCATATCGATATTCGTTATTATTCCATTATCTATAATGTGATTGATGATGTGAAACAGCTTCTTAGTGGCTTGCTTGCTCCGGAAGAGCGGGAAAATATCACCGGTTACGCAGAAATCCGTCAAATCTTTACCGTGCCGAAAGTGGGCAAGGTCGGCGGCTGTTTTGTTACCGAGGGTAAAATCGGCCGCGGTTCCAAGGTTCGTCTGTTGCGTGATGATGTGGTTATTCACGAAGGATCGCTTAGCACGCTTAAACGCTTCAAGGATGATGTCAAAGAAGTACAGCAGGGTTATGAATGCGGTATGGCCTTTGAAGGATACGATAATATTGCCGAAGGTGACATTATCGAAGCCTATGAAGTGCAGGAAGTGGCCCGCGAGTTGTCGTAAGCTGTTTTTTATAGCATAGGGATTTTAAAAAACATGTCTGTTCATAAAAACAAAGAACCGTCGCAACGGCAATTGCGTGTTGGCGAACATATCCGCCATACGCTGTCGAGCGCCTTTATGCGCGGCGAAGTTTTCTCTCCTGAATTACAGGGCATGTCCATTACGGTTTCACAGGTCAGCGTGTCGCCTGATATGCGCCATGCTCTGGCCTATGTCATGCCGTTGGGTGGCGGTGAAAACAAAGAAAATATTATCAAGATCCTGAATGAAGAGTCCAAACATCTCAATCATCTGATTGCCAAGCAAAGCACCAGCAAATATTCTCCGCGCGTGCGTTTTGCCTTGGATGATACGTTCGACAATGCATCGCATATCGATGCGCTGCTGCGTAAAGCTCGGTCAACAGAATAGGGATTTTTCCTCATGAAAGTTCACTTCGTCGGTGTAAACGGAAGCGGTTGTTCGGGCGTTGCCTGTGCCGCCAAGAAAAAGGGTTTCGAGGTTACGGGATGCGATGTCCATGCCGTCGGCTCTTATACGTTTCAGCTGAATGATTGCGGCATTTACCCTATCGAGGGGCACTCTGTTGAACACATAAAAGATGCTGATATTGTCGCTGTGTCTCCGGCGTTCCTGTATGACGGGCGATACCGTGATATTCCCGAGTTGGCCACAGCCGAGCGTGACGGTAAGCTGATGAAATGGCAAGAGTTTCTGGGGCGCTATCTGTTTAAAGATGGAAAGAATATTGCCGTATGCGCAACGCATGGAAAAACCACCACTACTTCGATGCTGGGTGTTGTTCTTGACCGGTCGGGGTTTGATCCGTCCGTATTTGTTGGTGGTGTTGTCGGTGAATGGAATGCATCGTTCCGTGTCGGTCAAAGTGACTGGAACGTAGTTGAAGCGGATGAGTATGATTTCAACTTCATTCATTACAATCCGCGCTATGTCATCTTGAATAATCTGGAGATGGAGCATCCCGAGCGCTTTAAAGATTACGAAGCCTACAAGGATACCTTCCGCACTTTCTTACGCACCATTCAGGAAAACGGCGAGATTATCCTGAATTTGGATGATGCCGAGCTGACCGAACTGGTAGGTGAGTTGCGCGGCGAGTTGCTGGAGCGTAATGTCCGTTTTGTCGGCTACACGATATATGGCAGCACCGACCCGAATCATGTGTGTGACCGTATCTATGACGCCTCGGTCAAGGGATTGTCCCCGACCATCAGCTTTGCAGTCGACGGGCAATGCTATACCATGAATCTAATGGGTGAGCACAATATTGCCAACGCGGTTTCGGTGATTGCGCTATGTACGGAAATCGGTGTCAAACGTGCCGATATCAAGGAGGCACTGGCGAATTTTCAAGGGTCAAAACGCCGGTTGGAGTGTTTGTATGATGACGGCGTCATGTCACTCTATAGTGATTATGCGCACCACCATGCACAGGTTGCAGCCTCGGTTTCTGCGTTACAGACGGCTACGGGAAAGCACATTGTTGCCGTTCTAGAACCGCATCAGGTATCGCGTATTGCAAACCACGCCGCCGAATATGTGCAGGCTTTGGAAAAGGCGGACCATTATGTGGTGACCGAAATTTTCAAAGGCCGCGAAGCCAATGTGGCCAATCCCGATATGGATAAAATTACGGCGCTGTTCTCGGATAAAGGCTCCTATACCCCCGATTATGACGAGCTGATGTGTGAAATCGAAGCCATTGTTGCCGACCATCCGGAGGAGCCGCTGGCCATTCTGGTAATGGGAGCCGGTAATTCCTATAAGGTAGCCGATAAAATCAAAGCCACACTGGAATTTTACGCGCAAAAGCGTCAATCCGCCTGAAACGGGAGCGGTAATGGGCAAAAAACAAAAAGGCACACCGATACATGGCTGGATTAATCTGGACAAGCCGTCCGGAATGACCTCGATGCAAGCGATTGCCGCCGTACGCCGTCTGTTTGATGTCCAAAAAATCGGCCATGCCGGTACACTCGATCCGATGGCGACAGGCGTTCTTCCCATTGCCTGCGGAGAGGCGACTAAGGCCGTTCATTTCATGCAAAATGCTGGAAAAGCTTATGATTTTACCGTCAAGTGGGGCGAAGAACGCAACACGGATGATGCCGAGGGCGAAGTAACGAACACATCCGATAGCCGCCCGAGCCAACATGAGATTGAAGCCATTTTGTCTCAGTTCACTGGTGAAATCGAACAGGTGCCGCCGCAATTTTCCGCCATTAAAATCAATGGTGAGCGTTCCTATGTTTCCGCCCGCAAAGGCGAAGAGGTCGAACTGGCTGCCCGCACCGTGACCGTTCATTCACTGGCAATGGTGGCGCATGATGATGCGGCAGGGGAAACATCGTTTGCCATGCAGTGCTCCAAGGGTACCTATGTGCGCTCCATCGCGCGGGATATTGGGCGAGCCTTGGGCTGTTTCGGGCATGTGACGGTTCTGCGCCGGACACAGGTTGGACTGTTTAATTTGAATAATGCCTATACGCTGGAGCAATTGGAAAATATCAATCTGGATAAAGTCTTGTTGCCATTGCCGACCGTTCTGGATGGTATCAAACCGGTGCAGTTAACCGGTGAGCAGGCCGAGCGCATGAAACAGGGGCACCCCGCACGTCTGATTACCAAACAGGATTTGCCGATATTGAACGCTTTGGAAAACGGACTGGAGACTATTGCGCTATGTGGTAACGCTCCGATAGCC
>QKJH01000128.1 GCA_003250865.1 Alphaproteobacteria bacterium
TAGCCTATTCTTAAATTAAAGTTTTTGCTCTCATTAGCTCTTTACGCGTTATGAAATAATAACTTATAGTTTATAACATACATTAAAATAATGCTACTGATTGTAATGAGCAAAATAAGTGAAAAAATAGCTGAACGATTAATAACTGACTTTGAGAAGACTCTTTTCAGAGCCATTTTAAAAGATTTTGCCAGCAATGAGAACAGTCCGCTCCGCATTTCCAATTACGCAAAGAATATCCGAGAACTATCACGCCATTTCTTAAAAAATTCCAGTCCAGACACACATGTGATGAATTGCCCATGGTGGAACAACCCTGTTGACAAAAATAGAAAGAAAAAAGAAATTTTTCGCTCAGAACGAATTAAATATTTAATTTTTGGCGGACTAGAGGAGTCCTTTCTAACTGACGAGCTTAATTTTCCAATTAAAGAGAATTTGCAAAAGATTATTGATGGAATGGACAAACTAAGCAAATTCACACATGTTGGGCCAGATACTTTCAACATACCTAAAAAAAAGCATGCCGAAATTGTCAAGGGGATTACAAAAAATGCCCTAATATTTTTCAATTTAGTTGATAGTTCAAGAGTCTTACTTGCAAAGAAATTTACATCTTTTGTAGAAGACCATATTATTTCAGAGGCAAATAATGCAAAGTTTTTGCAATACACAACATACGCCTCTTATTTTGAAATAAAGCAAATCCAGATTGACTTTTTAACTATTAATGAAATTAGTGACACGATAATCTCACTCACAACAAAAGGAACTGTATTGTTGCACTCAAACAAAAAGCTTGCTGAAGAAAATTATCTACAAGGCCTATGTTTTGAAGCATCCCTTGATGTATTTTGTAAAGATATAAAACAATTTAACATACATCAATCTAAGGTTAGAATATTCAAAGAAGACTGGAATGCAAACCAAAACTATACCGCTCAATGGACAACAGCGCCTGAACAAAGAAAACAACATGAAAAATACCTAAAACGAAGTGTTATCCATGATGGTTATATATTTGATGATGATACATATTCTTAAGTCATTTTTATATCAATCCCGCCAGACGGTACTGGTTAACATTCTGCTGGTAATCCAGAAGATTCTGTTTCTTCAGTGTCTCCAGATTGCTGTCCAGCGCTTTTGATTTGATGGTATCCAGCTCCTCGCGGCGTTTGCGCTCGGCCTCAGATTCTTCAAAAAGTCCCAACAGCACCGCATCGGACGAACCGCCGGTCGAGCTGATACCGCGCGCACCGAAATCCGCCGTCTGGCGTGACATGGCGCGCTTCAGGGCGGCTTTGCGCAATTGCTCGGACTGTTTGACCTCCAGCGCCGCCTGTTCTTTTTGCCTTTCATTACGTTCGGCCTGTATCTGTTCGGCCTGCATCTGCCGTTCACGTAATTGTTGGAGCACCAAAGCCGTTTGCCCTGAATCTTTTTTGCCGCCGCCCATCTGGTTGGTCAGCATGCCGATTGTGTCAAAAGCCGTTTTTGCCGTAGCCGCCGTCGTGGCGATTGTTGCGATTGTAGGAGCGAGACTAGCCATTATTCATTCACCTTGATTTCAGTTGTTACAGATAAGAGAGAAAAGGAAAGCGGAGCCGATTGCGCGATACGCCAAAGCGGTTTGGCATTATTCTTTGACCAGCCGAACGCCCGCACACGCACGTCCCCCGATACGGATGGCGGCGGTTTATCCAGCACATCATCCCCCAGCGAGCGCAGCGGCACATCACGGATACCGCGTCCGACATCAACCGAGAGCATTTGCGTGTTTTCAATGCGGAATACGGCCTCGACCAGACGCACGGTGCGCCCCGTTCCGTCCAGCACCAGCGCCGAGGGCGGCAGGGATTCGACAATATGGGTATAGGTCAGACCGATTTGCACATGACGAGCCGGAGCCGAGAGCGTAATCTCCCCGTTCTCCACCTCGCGCGTTTCACTCAGCACCCCATCAGCCACAATGGAAACCGTGCGCCCTTCCAGATGTTCCAGCCCCTGCCATGTTTTGGTCGGTGCCGTGGCCGTTCCCTCCAGCGCCGCATCCATCAGCAAATTATCATCCATGCGCTCGATATGGTATGGCTGACCATTCGCATTTTCACGCCGCACCAGCATGTAAATATCATCCCCAACCACCGCAACGCTCAGCACCTGCCCGTCCGTTTCCAGCAATGACCATGCGGCCACCGCCTCGGCACGGTAAATGGTCAGCGTGGCGACTTTACCATTTTCAAGCGGCAGAAAAACAATCCGTTTCAGGGCAGAGAAATCCTGATCCACAGGGGCGGTAAACAGATGACGCGACAGGATGGCCAAATCATTGGCCGAGTACGCCGCCTCGACATCCGTATAGATGAATTCGCGCAGTTCCTTGCCCGAGCGTGAGGCAAATACGGTTGCCCCGTCCACATCCACGGGCGGAATGTACCTGTCCATACGCGAGCCGACCAATGTCTGACGTGCTGCCTGAACCGTTGATGGCGTGATGGGATTGCCCGTTACCATCCATTCGGCTCCGCTGGTAAATACCTGAAGATGGCGGGAGGAAAACATGCCGCGAATGGCATTAACCTGATTGGACAGAAACGTAAATTCGATGGCCTCGTCGTCCAGCCCCTCGCCCAAATCAAAATTGAACAAATCGCCCGACTGGCTCATCCACATGCGGTTGGGCAAATCACGTGATCCGCCGATAACCAAACGGTTCTGATGGAACACGCACGATACCGGATAACCGCGCACGGCGGAGAAGCTTTGCTCCTGCCAGTTTTTAACGGCATCGGTGCTTTCCAAATCCTCAATAGTGTCGGCCGTGATTTCACTGGCCGAGGTCAGCGCGGTAACCCGCACCTCTTTATCCGCAATACGCAGGCGTGCCCCCTCATGGCCGGCGGTAAAAACGTCTGCCGATGCCATAATGGTAATCGCACCGCTGACAGAGGACGGTGTCAAAGTTACCTCGGCATCGGCAAACTTGAAATAGGGCTGGAGGATGCGCCCTGTTTCTTCGTCTTCAAAAAATGCCCAATCGTTGATTTGCCATTGGGAATCGCCCGTCCGGCTGATTTTTTTCGGCGGTACATCCGGATGGGTAATCAACAGCGTATCGGCACTTTGTGTCCAGACAATGGTTTTGAGCTGTTGTTCTGTCCATGGGGCGGGCACGGTTGCCACACGCACTCCGTCGCGAAAGACCTGAAACTGCCCGTCAGTAAATACCAGCAAATAGGTTTGCGCCGTATTAAATTCAAAACTGATAAGCCGCCCTGCCCCGACCGCATTATCAACAAAATAAAAGCCCGGTCGGCGTGACACCCCACCCGTGGCATGGATAAACACATTCCGCAGCGTCAGGGCTCCGTTTTCAAAACTGCGCAAGTCACCGCGCCCCAGCAGGCGCGACGATACCTCACCGGCCGTAAAGGCGGTTTTCGTCTGTCTTAACCGTGTCATGATTTTCCTTTCCTTATCGTGCTTTAATCAGCGTGTAATCGTCCAAAGCCATTGGCGTATCCTGTTGTGCGTCAATGCGTTTGGCGGTTTCGAAATCATCACGTGCCTGCTTTACCATTGCCTCGGTGCGCGAGGTATTTTCGGTCAGCGGCAAACAGAACTCGGCCGCCAGACGCGCCACCAGCGCATTGGCAAAAAACGGCGGAAAGCCGCTTTCATCCGTACGAAAAATATAGGTTAGCCACACCGTATCGGCATCGGTTTGTAGCGTGCGCCCCTGAATACGGTACTGGATACGCCGTCCCCGCTCACCAGTTCCGGCGGTCAGCGCCCGCAGAAAATCCGAGGGTAATTGAAAGCTGTTCTTATAATCCGCTCCTTGCGGTGTTTCCAATTTAGGCAAAGTAATCTGACCGGTGGAAAAGCTCCACGGGTACGAGGACAACAACCCGTCCCGCACCATGGGGTAGAGTGCCCCTGCTACTTCGCTTTCGGCGGATCCGTCATCAAAACTGCTAATTGGCAATGTCCCGATTTTCAATAAGGCACGGGTACATAATGCAATGGAGGTATAAGCCATGGAAGTTCCTTTCGTCCAAAGTAAGGCATAAAAAAACGCCCCCGAAATCGGAGGCGGTTTGAGCTGTTTATGATGACAATATAGGACTATATTCCTTATTTGTCAAGAGGGTTTATTATCATTTCCCTTTAATGACCGTTTTGGATTATCCGGATTACCTTGGCTGCGCTCAACCATCGTAAAATTCTGTTTAAATTTTTCACGCAAACCCACGTTAATATGGGCTGGTGAAGTGGTCTCTTTCGTTTCTATC
>QKJH01000203.1 GCA_003250865.1 Alphaproteobacteria bacterium
CTTTTAAAATGGTTGTATTTTTGTAAACCGCTTTCACTTGCATTCCACAAGTTCCGGTACAGTACCGGTTGCATCCGTACCAAAGCTGCCATCATCCAACAAAATCCAACGGGATTGCTTCTCGCTCGGTGTACCCAAAATAAACGCCAGGTTATTGTGACAAGGAAAAGATAAAACATGATACCCCATCCAAATATTGGACTCTTCAGTTTTAACAGGAATAAACTCTTCCTTTTCATTTTCTGTAAATATCAGCCCCGGACAACCATTTTCACCACAATAATTTTGCATCTGAACAGTAAATAGGTTGAAAAGATGCACTTTAAGTCCCTGTTCTTCGACAACACCGTGAATAACCGACAATCCTGGAACAATAGTCGCCTGTCCAAGCTTTTCTTTTAACACAGGAAAGCGGTCAACCGCAGCTTGATTAAGAGGGAACGGCTTTTCCCACTTTACCGGATGAACATGTTCAGGAAGCTTCCATTTTTCGGCAGACATCGCCGGAAAAGCGAGAGAAACGCACAGTAACAAAAACAGAAAAAAGATGGGATTTGAATGTTTCATAATTAGAACCTCGGTAAAGTTTCACGTAATGTTTTCTCGTCAATCGTATCATGGATTTTCTTAAAGCGCGGCATGGTTTCACCGTTATATTCCACCATTTCGAAAAACATCTCTTTCGGGCGGACGAACATCTTGCCGCTGAAGGCGCTGACATAGACGACCATTTCCTCTTCGGTTTCGGTATGCAATGCCTCACCGATTTTCAGATAAATTCCGCCTTTATAATGTTGATAGCTTTCATATTGTCGCATGTCTTTCTCCTTATTTCCCCAAA
Source organism: Alphaproteobacteria bacterium (assembly GCA_003250865.1). GTDB lineage: Bacteria > Pseudomonadota > Alphaproteobacteria > Micavibrionales > SZUA-601 > SZUA-601. The sequence continues at coordinate 842 of QKJH01000203.1, forward strand.
ACCGTTCCTTTGGCAATCGGAACGCCGCGCAAAGATTCTTCGGCGCTCATCCGTTTTTTCCCGGGACGCTGCAACTCCAAAATACGAATAGCACTATTACCGCATGCCACGGTCAAATTATCGTCCAATACTTCACCCGGGTTACCCGTCCCCTCAGCCATTTCCGCCAGATAGATTTTGACACGCTCCCCATCAATCAGGGTATAGCACACGGGAAACGGATTAAATGCACGGATTTTCCGTTCGATAAATTCCGCCGGAAAGCTCCATTTAATCTCGCATTCTTCCTTGGTCACCTTGTCGGCGTGGCAGGCTCCTTCGTCCGGCTGCGGGAAAGATTGCAGTTCACCTTTCTCATGCAATTCGAGCAAGGCCTTTTCAATCAATGTTCCGCCCAGCTCGGCCATTTCGCCGTGCAGTTCGCCAGTTGTCATGCTCTCGGTAATTTCAATAACACCATCCATAATCATCGCACCGGTATCCAGCCCTTCATCCATCTGCATGATGGTAATACCGGTCTGTTTATCCCCCGCTTCTATCGCACGATGGATGGGAGCCGCCCCGCGCCAGCGCGGCAACAATGAACCATGGATATTGATACAACCGAAACGCGGATGCTCCAGAATTTCTTTGGTCAGGATAAGACCATAAGCCGCAACCACCGCAACATCGACATCATGGAATAAAAACTCTTCCACCGCGTCTTTATCCTTGCGAAAAGATTTAGGCGTATAGACGGGAATTTCATATTCATCGGCGAGATGGTGGATAGGACTTTTTTGTACTTCATAGCCGCGTCCTTTGGGCTTTGGTGCACGGGTATATACCGCCACTACCTTGTAATTTACCGTATCAGCCAGAATGCGTTCAAGCGCCGGCACGGCAAAATCCGGCGTTCCCATAAAAATGACTTTCAAGGGCTCATCCATTTTTATTCATCGCTCCCGTTCTGCGGATCGTATAAATCGCCGCGACCATCTTCTTCGTATTGTTTTTTATCCTTACGCATTTTCTTCATAATTATATCGCGTTTCAAACGGGAAAGATGTTCGGGAAACAACACGCCGTTTAAATGGTCAATCTCATGTTGCACACAGGCCGCCGCCCAATCTTCGCATTCCATTTCATGTTCACCGCCTGTTACGTCATAATATTTGACGCGCACGACCGTTGGACGTTCCACCATGGCATAGTGCCCGGGGATGGACAGACACCCCTCTTCCTTTGTGCAAAGCTCTTCACTTTCCCAGATAATTTCAGGATTAACCAGAACCTGCGGATTCCGTGTACCCGAGCGCTGGCCAACATCCATGACCAGAATACGTTTAAGAACCCCTACCTGATTGGCAGCAAGGCCGATACCGCGCGCACCATACATGGTTTCCAGCATATCATCCGCCAGCTTTTTCAAATCGGCATCAAATTCGGTTACAGGCTGAGCCTCCTGTTTTAAAACCGGTTCCGGTGCCAATAGAATTTTCATTCGGGTCATTATTCGTTACTCGCCTTTTGTTGTTCTTCGTCACTATTCAATAATAATTCGTCTACCGCAATCTTGCGTGGCTCCTGATTGATGGATTCAATTTGTTTTTCATCGGCCGTCATATCCACCACATGCAATTCCTTGAACCTGCGGGCTCCCGAGAGCACCTGACGCTCCAGCGAACCAATGGCTTTGTCATACGCCCCTATCGCTGTTTTTAGTCCGTTTCCAACCAGTTGCAAGTGGCCGGCAAAGGTTTGAATACGTCGGTATAGCTCTGCTCCCAGCTCCGAGACCTGACGGGCATTGTTGGCCATCTGTACCTGCCGCCAGCCGAACGAAACCACACGCAACAGCCCCAACAGAGTCAAAGGCGAGGCCATCAGAACATTCTTGTTAAACGCTTCGGTCATGATATTCGGATCAGATTCCTGTGCCAGACGAAGCGCGCTTTCGGACGGAAAAAACATGACAACAAACTCGGGGCTGTCGAATTTATCCCAATAGGATTTGGACGATAATTCTTTGATATGGGAACGCACACGCTCGACATGTTTGGCAATATGCGCTTTTTGTTCGGCAGCATTCAAGCCATCGGCCAGCGCATCGAAATACGCCTCCATCGGTGCCTTTGAATCAATGACGATGGAGCTGCCACCCGGCATATCCACCACGATATCAGGACGCGCTCCCTCGACAACAACCTGCGTGCGGTAATTGACATTTTCCAGCATGCCGCAGGATTCCAAAATACGCTGAAGCTGTACCTCGCCCCAGTTGCCGCGCAAAGGTGGGGTTTTGAGCACTTTGACCAATGATTGCGTTTCATCATTCAAACTGGATAACAGCGTTTTCATCTCACCGTGGATGGTGGCATGCGCTTTGTCAAAGCCTGTGATTTTCTGGTTAAATTCATCCAGCGATTTACCCACGGGCTTAAGCATTTCTGCAATGGCTGTCTGACGTTTCTCAAGTTCTCCTTGCGCCAGTTGCTGATGCGCCGACAGCTTTTCCTGTGCCAAACGCATAAAACGTTCGGCATTACTGTCCAACGCTTTGTTTGACAAAGCCTCGAACGCGGCAAAAAGCTGTTCCTGTGTTTGGGTATTGATGTCTTGAGCTTGACCCGAAGAACGGCGTAACAAAGACATGCCCATTGCGCCGATAACAAGGCCGAGCATACCACCGATTAACAATGATAATACATCCAAATTCATATCCATGTCCTAAACATAAAGGATTACGCCGGGTTTGCCAATCCCGTAATGAAGGCACGCAGCTCGGCAATACCCGTTCCCTTGACCGAGCTGGTCGGGAAGGCCATAGGAAAAGCCGCAGGGTGTTTTACCAGTTCCGCTGCAATTTTATTTGATATATCAGTCAGTGCTTTGCCCGAGACCTCGTCCGCTTTGGTTAAGACAATCATATAGGACACGGCTGCTTCATCCAGCATTTTCATCATATCCATATCGCTGTCTTTCAGCCCATGGCGCGCGTCAACCAGCACACACGCCCGCGCAAGGGTCGAGCGGCCTTTTAAATAGGAACGGAACAATTTTGTCCACGAGGCCACCAATGATTTGGATACCTTTGCATAGCCGTAACCAGGCATATCAACCAGAAACAACCGTTTATTGATGTCAAAGAAGTTCAACTGCTGCGTACGACCCGGCGTATGCGATACCCGAGCCAGAGCGTTGCGCCCCGTCAGGGCATTAATCAATGATGACTTACCGACATTGGAACGACCGGCAAAGGCAACTTCGGGCAATGAAAGCGGCGGCAACTGATCAAGCGATTGCACACCCCACACGAAATCGCATGTACCGGCAAACAGTTTGCGGCCTTCCTCGATTTCTTCGGGAGTATAATTATCACTGATGCTCATTGGTTTTTGCCTATTTCTTCTTTTTGGATTTCTTTTTCGGCGATTTGGTTTTGGGCGCAGCAGGTTTAGGCGCTTCATCCTTCACCTCTACCGCATCCTGAACCTTTGACCAGTCACGCACGGTTTTGATTTTATCGCTTTTCATCACCTTTTCCTTGAACTCTTCGGCAGTTTTGCGTTTGAACAAGGACGGCTCCAACCCCATCTTGTATTGCAGCCAATATTGCTGGGTCATGCCCAGAACATTCGACCAGACGAAGTAAATCACCATCCCCGCCGGTAATTGCGAGAACATATAGGTGAAAATCCACGGCATCCACATCATCATGGTATCCTGCATCTTGTCCATAGGAGCGGGATTAAGACGTTTCTGCATCGACATGGTTACACCGTATAAAATCGGCCATACCCCAATCACCAGCGACTGGGGTAAATCAACCGGAATCATGCCAAACAGGTTCAGAACCGATGTTGGATCAGGCGCAGACAAATCATTAACCCAGCCCCAGAAAGGCGCATGGCGCATATCCAATGAAATATACAAAGTCTTATACAAAGCGAAGAAAATCGGAATTTGAATAAACATCGGCCAGCATCCGCTGAACGGTGTCACTTTTTCGGTTTGATACAGCTCAAGCAAGGCCTTTTGCATCTGAGGGGGATTACCACCGAATTCTTCTTTAATCTGCTTCATACGCGGTTGCAGCTTTTTCATCGCATTCATGGAACGGAATGCTTTGTTAGCCAACGGGAATGTTGCCAAACGCACCAGAATGGTAAAAAGCAAAAGTGCCATACCAAAAGCTACATGGAAACCATGTGCTTTCAAAAACCCGCCGATTTCACTCAGGAAAATCGAGAACGGCTTGGTAATGAAATAGTACCAGCCGAAATCAATAGCCAAATCGAAATGCTCAATACCCAGCTCATCCTCATAGCGGTTGAGCAAATCAAGTTCCTTTGCGCCAACAAAAAAGTTGTTTGATACGGTAGCGCTTTGCCCCGGAGCCAGTTCAACAGCATTACCGCGAACATCGGTCTGGTACAGCGTATTCTTGTCATCAACATTAACCGCATTAAACCGGAACTGTTTATCCACTGACTGGTCTGGCAAAATGGCCGTCAACCAGTATTTATCGGTAATACCAAGCCAGCCTTTGGAACCAACCTGTTTAATCGGCCCTTTATCAAGCAGCTTTTCATAGCTTGGTTCAAACAGTTCTTCATTGATATAGCCGACAGGTCCTTCGTGAACGACACGACGACCTTCTTTCGGATGATTCATGCGGGTGATACGCGAATACGGGTAAAGCGTCACAGGATGGGCATAATTGTTCACCACCGTGTCGGTTACGCTGACTAGATAGTTTTCATCCAGCTTGACCGAGCGTTTGATGCTTAGCCCCGTTTCATTGTCATGACGGAAATACACCGTTTTACCGGCAACAATGGATTCACCATCTTTCAGCCCCTGCTCTTTCCATACGCTGCGCTCTGTCGGAACAACAACCGAAGGATTAGTTGATAACCACCCTGTTTCCAACGAATACGGGTTCTCGCCCGAAGCATCCAACAAAGTTACCGGTTCATCCGAATCCAAATCTTTCATGTAGTTTTTCAGTTTAATTTTCTCAATCCGGCCACCACCATTGGCAATCAAACCCGACAGCTTGTTATTTTCAAGCGCATAGCGCTTAACCGGTGAAACAGTTTTCCGCTTCGCCATATCTTCGGCCGTACGGAATGTCATCCCCTCGGGATAGTTTGCCTGCTTAACCGTATCGGTTTGAACAGTTTCCTGAACAGCAGTGGGAGCCGCTTTGTGTTGAACCTGTTGCGGTTTGACAAACACATAATAGCCCATAATGACAAGCATGGACAAAAAGACAGCCAATACCAGGCGGCGTTGTTCTTCGGGTGTAGGTAATTTTTGATTCATGGATACACGGTTCCCGTTTATTATCTGATCTTATTTTTTATTCGAATAATGGTTATGCGGCACACTAGCAGAGCTTTGAGCGTTTGAAAACCATGAAAATGCCTTTGGCACCTCATCACGGCCACATCCTCCCCACGGGGTACAACGGAATATCCGTTTTGTCCCCAACCAGATGCCTTTGACAACACCAAAGCGGATAACAGCCTGAGCCATATACTCGGAACAAGTTGGGGTATAGCGACACTGGTTTCCGGCTATGGGTGACAATATTATTTTATAGCCCTTTATCAGCCATAGGCAAATCCGCTGTCCAAAAGACAGCTTAACCAGCTTTTTCTCAACCTGAACTTTACGTTCAATATTTAACCGTTTGAATGCCCAACGTATATCTTTGTGCAATTTGTCAAACGGCATATCCAATGCATCGCTGCGTGCCACCACCACAAGCTGAGCTCCACCCAGCTTATATCCGTCAATTGTCAGACGGAATGCTTCGCGCAAACGGCGCTTGGCACGGTTGCGCAGTACGGCTTTTTTACTGATGGATTTTTTGGTAACGGTAAAACCGACACGCGGCTCAGCGCGAGAATCACCTGATTTAGGGTCAAAAAAAACATAAAGGACAAAAGCAGGTGTTACCCATTTTTGTCCCTCGTGTGTAACTTTTTTAAAATCGCGCCTATGTTTAAGGCTTTCCAATGGTGTCGACCTTTACTTTACAAGAAAGATTAAAGAGCCAGTGTTTTACGACCTTTGGCACGGCGTGCATTCAATACTTTACGACCGCCGACCGAAGCCATACGAGCACGGAAACCGTGGGTACGAGCACGACGAATTTTACTAGGTTGGAATGTACGTTTCACAGGTTTACCCCTTTATTCTTTACAATAATTCATATCAGGTGCTGTTATTTAAACGATAACAGCGCACGAGTCAAATAAAATTTATACATTTTTGTATAATTTCAGCACTTTTTTATGCCGCGACCGACAAGCCCTTTTCCATGGTACGCGCCAAACGCTCGCTGAACTTGGCCGGGTCAAGCACCGGATCCCCCTCTGCAATGCGCGCCTGATCCAAAAGCAGCCAGACCATATCGCGAGTGACCGAGCTTTCTTCCCACGCCGAACCGTCTTTTACCATGTCACCAAGACGTTTAATCACCGGATGGTCAGGATTGATTTCCAAAATGCGTGTATAGGCGGTTTCCATCTTGCCCTGCATTTTCAAAAGACGCTCGATATTGGCATCCAAATCGCCCTCGTCCGTTACCAGACACACGGCACTGTCGGTCAGGCGTTTCGACAAACGCACCGAACGCACAGAAACACCCAAGACTTCTTTGATGTATTTGGTCAAATCATTCTGACCGGCCAAGGCCTGTTCTTTTTCCTCTTCGGGGGTTTCCGGTTTGGATTGCCCCGTGATGTCTCCGGCACCGCGAATGGCCGATTTGAATGTATTACCTTTATAATCCGAAACAGCCGGCAACCAGTATTCGTCAATCATATCATTGAGCAGCAATACTTCAACGCCCTGTTTCTTAAAAGCTTCAAGCTGCGGCGATGAACGAAGGATATCCATTTTCTCACCAGCCAGATAGTAAATAGCATCCTGCCCTTCTTTCATCCGCGAAACATAATCGGCAATCGATACCTGTTCATCCTTGGAATGGGTTGAATGGAAACGGCAAATGTCAAAAATGGCTTCGCGATGTTCAACATTTTCACATAGCCCCTCTTTGATAACCTGGCCGTAATTATACCAGAAATCCTTGAAAGCCACATCGTCCGTATCCGCCATCTTCTTAATCTCACCCAACACTTTTTTGGTGATGGCACTGCCGATTTTGGCGACCAGCGGATTTTGTTGTAATACCTCGCGCGAGATATTGAGCGGCAAATCCTCGCTATCCACCACACCCTTCATAAAGCGTAGGAATGGCGGCACCAATCCTTCACAGTTGTCTGTGATAAATACCCGCTTCACATACAGCTTGACATGATGTTCACGGCGCGGGTCAAAAATGTCATACGGGCGTAATGTCGGAATAAAGAGCAAAGACGAATATTCAAACTTGCCCTCGGCCTTCCAGTGCAAAGTCAAAAGCGGATCATCCCCCGCATGGGCGACATGTTGATAAAATTGTTTATACTCGTCTTCGGAGATATCGGATTTCGAACGTTGCCACAAAGCCGCCCCGCGGTTGAGCTTTTCCTCGCCCAGCATGACCGGAATGGAAATATGGTCGGAATATTTTTCAACAATATGTTTCAAACGGATGGTTTCGAGATATTCTTTGGCATCTTTCTTAAGGTAGAGCACAACATCAGTGCCGGCATTTTCCTTGTCTGCCGAGTCAATTTCATAGCCCGATTTACCGTCACTGACCCATTGCCACGCTTTATCTTCTCCGCTTTTGCGTGAGGTAACCACAACCTTGTCCGCCACCATAAAGGCCGAGTAGAAACCAACGCCGAACTGACCGATAAGGCTGGTTCCATCACCGCCCGCTTTTTTGGCCTTACGGATTTGCTCCATCAGTTTGGCCGTGCCCGAGCGAGCAATCGTACCCAGATTGGACACCATGTCATCATGGTTCATGCCGATTCCATTATCGCTGACGGTCAGGGTCTGGGCTTTTTCATCTACGGACAGCGTAATTTGATATTCGCGCGCTTCGTCTTTCAGGGATTTATTCGACACCACCTGATAACGGTGATTATCACATGCATCCGAGGCATTGGAAACCAGCTCGCGCAGAAAAACCTCCCTATCGGAATAAAGCGCATGCGTTACAATATCCAGCAAACGGCTTACCTCGGTTTCAAAAGGCTTTTTCTCAACAGTCATGTTCATACCTCCTTCATCGCTTTTACATGACAAAAAACGACAGCTTTTCAAGTTTCAAATTAATGGCTCGTTTCTTTATATAGTCCGTCTGCTATTCGGGAGCAACATCCTGACCAATAGAATTTTGGCCATCTTGCGCCGCGCCAGCAGCACCGAGCATATTTCCAAGCGGCATTTGGGCTTCCTGTCCGTTAATCAGCATTTTACCCTCTGGCGTTAACTCCAAATCAAGGGAGATAACCGTTTGACCGCTGGCACTACGCCCGCCGGTTCCCATGGCCTGCATCGCCACCGTTGCCATTTGCAACTGCATGACCATCATACGCAATTTTTGCGCTTTTTCCTGAGTGAATTCATCGGCAACTTTGGCCAAATCCTGTGTAAATTGCTCCATGCCGGTGATGGATAATTGCATTTTTCCTGCCCATTTACGTGGCGAGTTTGGATTCGGCGAAAAAGCACCACTAACCGTAAAACGGCTGCCGTTGTTCATAACCATCTCAAAACCGTCAACATCCAACGTACCTGTCGTTTGACCCAAAGCTTCCAATAACCCGCCAAGTTTGTCGCTATCCTGAGCCGAGGACAAAGAGGACACAATTTTGGTCAACTCTTCTTTGTTGACATTCAGCAACCCTGCTTTCAAAAACAGGGTTTTGGGAAATACCGGAACAGCTTTGTCCGAAGGCGTAATTCCCGACCATTCAGCTGAAATGCCGTAATTTTTGTATCCGCTGTCTTGCGTTTCAATTGTGTTAGAAAATTTGGCCGCACCAATGGTGCCATTAAGGCCACCTTCACCGCCGTTATAACGCAAACCGGTCATGGTCAAAGATTGTTCACCATTTGCAAAGCTGTCGGACAAGTTCATCAGGGTATCGGTTGTCCACCCCTGACCATCAACGAGCAATGTTTTAAGCGTATCAATATACGGAGTCAACTGGACACCGCTATGTTTCATCGAAAAAGCCATTTGATTAGCCGTAAACTCGATTCCCTGCCCTAAAACACGTCCATTAACATCATACAAATTGGCAGTCGACGTTACGGTTGAACTGCGCTCTCCCTGCTTGTTAATCACAAGATTGCGTTTGGCCAGGCGCGCCGCAACATCCATACGATTAACCCGATCGACAAATCGCAAATCATTGATTTCGGCGTTCAGATTGGAAAAAAATTCAAAGCCGCTGTTCCACGTGCCTGTTATATCCTGCTTACCAAAAGAAACCAGACCGCTAATATCGCCATTCTCCTGCTTCCACGTCATGGTTTGCGGAAAAGCCATGGAAATACGCCAGTTACCTCTGTCATTTTGTGCGACATTAGCTACAACATTACCGACATCGAACCGGCCCATCCCGCCCATAACAAAGGAGATATCCGGCAACGTAACCGCATAATACATTTTGTTATGCTCGACCAGCACCTCACCTTCGGTGTGCAGTGTCGTTTGGGCATCACGTTGTTTCAAATCCGCAATATAACGCGAAATTGCCGTTTTAATCGAATCCGCCTGCGTGTTATCCTGTGCATACGCCATACCGGACAAACCGCACGCCAGTGCCAAACCACACACCACCAATTTTGTTTTTTGTTTAATTTTCAAGGCGCCATCTCCTTCAAATATGCGAATAATCCAGTTTCCGCCTATGGTAATGAGGATTAACACTAAACGCAAGCAGAAGATGAGAACATAAATTGTTTCTTTTTATTCAGATTTATGTTGAGATATAAGCCATATCCAATTATACAATGGAGCCAAAGAGTTCCTTTAAAAACAACGGAAATAACCATAAACACCATGACGAACCCTGCTCCTTTTGCCGATACACAGGCCGCTTTAGAAGGATTTTCCCAGCTTACAGATGAGAATTTTTCCCTTTCCAACGAGGGTACGATTCTTTGGAAACAGGCCGCTTCCGCGGAGCCTGTATCAATCGCACAGCTTGTAAAGTCCGACGCGTATTATGCGCCGACGGTTGCCCTTACCATTATGGAACACCTGAATCAGGAGCAGGTTAAAACGGTTGAAGAACGTCTTTCCCGCTGGTTGACCGATACAGTAAAGAAAACGTTTGAATTTCTGTTCATGCTGGAGCACACGCAAATCAGCAACACGGCCAGAGGCATTGCATATCGCCTATTTGAAGAGCATGGCATTATCTTTCGTCCACGCATCCAGAACATGGTTAAACCGCTTGAATTGGCAGAACGTCAAGCTTTGTCACGTTTAGGCGTGCGTATCGGCGCCCACTATGTCTATGTCAAGGACTGTCTGAAACCGGCATCCATTCGTTTAATGGCCATATTGTGGCGTATCGCCAATCCGGAATCAGCCGAACATGCTATTACACCACCGGATGGCAATGTGTCCTTTGCCGTGTCCGAAAAGGCTCCCAAACGGTTTTACCTGACCATCGGTTTTCCGATTTTTGGTGATTTGGCCGTGCGTGCCGATATGATTGAACGACTGAACAGCGCCATTTTTGAAAAAGCCGTTGACGGCCGCTATGTTTTTGACCCTGCGTTGGCATCGACCATTGGAGCCAGCGTTGAACAAACCCATAAGGTTTTAAGGGATTTGGGCTTCCCATCCCATGAAGAAGCCGTTGAAAAACAACCTGCACAAGAGACCGAAAAAACCGCTGAGGAGCTGCAAACAGAAGAAACCACACCTACGGAAGAAGACACAAAAGAAACAAAAACCGTCTATTCTTTGAAACGGGTCAAACCACAAACCGACAAAAAGCCGAAACCAACAGTAAAAAGCAATGATAAGAAACCGACCGACAAGCCTCATAAAGGTAAAAAGCAAGGCGGCAGTAAAAAACCGATGAATGTCATGCAAGACAAATCACACGGCCATAATGCTTTTGCAGGTTTGGATGCACTTTTGAAACAGCAAAGCGATAAAAAATAATATTCTCTTACAATACACCGATACCGATTAAAGGCGCCTGTCCTGTAGTAGTGGATGGCGTCATTTCACCAACATGCAATATTGAGTCGCTTTGGGTAGGCATTATCAGGTTCATACCCTCGCCATATTCTGTGCGCAACGGAAACCCCTGTTCTAATAGATAAGAATTTTCGTAGTCAATGGCATGTCGCTCTTTTTCCCCAACAATAGCCTCGACATCGTTCATATTAGTAACAAATTCATGTATAGCCGGATTATGGCTTTGGGTAACAACAGAATTAATCGAATCCGTATAGTGATTAATGTCCTCTATAATCTGCTGCCGCAAAGCAATGTCTGCAGCTCGTCCATCACGAATATCATCAAGAAGTTTTCCTCTCTCGCTAAGAAAACCCAACAACACATTACCATCTGTATCGTCCTTACTAAGATACTTGGACCTGCACTCAAGATCCGCATGGTGCTCTTCAAAGCCGTCTTGATTGTACTCACGCCTGATAACCGACTCTGTATCATGAGCCGCATGCCCCATCTCATGAACGATAACCTGTTCCAGAGAAAATGGAAACAATTCGCCATTACTAAAATAACCAATATTACGCATTTCTTCGGGATTAAGAGTGATATAGGCACCATAGATTGATTTATAGTCATCTGCCGTTGGCATAAGGTATGTCGTATTAAAGCCTCCCGTACCGCGTGCACCTTGATCCATCATGAAAATCTTTTTTTCATCATTACCGATGTCTTTATCAAAAAGGCGACGATGAGAAAAATTATCCTGTATTTTTTTAAACAAAACCTGCCCTGTCTGAGAATTTTCAATATTTGATAAGGCCTGTTCGACTTCCTCTTTAAAATTCACATTATCAATATTGTCCGTATTACAAATCTGGGACCATTTGATATGCTGATCCTTTTTGTCTCCTACCATGGAGACCGTGTTTTGTTTGAATTGAGCCATGGTAAGCGATGAATTGGCGGCATCATTACTTTGGGCATTAGAGGGCAATGCCATACCACCGGCAAGCAGCAAGGTATACAGCCCCATCTGAACATGGTGGGAAACCTTATCCATAGCATTCATTATCAGGGCTTTCATGTACACACCTCTTTTACATATTATAAAATATTATGCGGCAAAAAGCACTAAAAAAACGTAAAGTTCGCTTATTGATTTATCAGCGTGCTGTAGACATCCAAAGTCGATTGGCACATTTTTTCGGTACTGAAGTTCTGCGAGACAAAATTCATGCCTTTGGTACCCATCGCAACACGCTTACGTTCCGGTAAATTCAAAGCATAATCCAACGCATCATACAAAGCTCTGGCATCACGCGGAGGCACCAGCCAGCCCGTTTCTCCGTCAATGATGGTTTCACAAGTTGCCCCGATATTGGTAGCAATAATCAAACGTCCCATGGCTTGTGCTTCGACCGGAACACGGCCGAATCCTTCTGGAACGATGGAAGGCGCCACAACAACAGTAGCCATACGATAAGCCGCCGGCATATCGTTACAATAATCATGGATATGCACAACATCTGTTAAATCATGTTTGGCAATCAGCTTTTCCAGCTCCTCGCGGTAATAGCCCTTATCACCGATACTGCCCACCATAACACAGTGAAAATTCTTGTGTCCCAACTTGGCCAGCGCATCAATAAGATATTTATGTCCCTTGATGCGTGTCTGGCGTGCCGGCATCAGGATAATAGGCTTATCCTCGGGCAATCCCCACTCCTTGGTCAGCTGTATCATCCGCTCAGCCGATACAGCGTTGGGATGAAACCTGTCCAGCGCCGAACCACGGTGGATGGTTTTAATTCTTTCAACAGGAACATTGTAGTTATGCTGAATATGGTCGGCAATAAAGTTCGAAATGGCAATAACACATTCGCCTTTGACCATGATGGCATTGTATTTCTTTTTCAATGCCGACGAAAACTTATAGGCTGCGTGAAAGCTGGTCATGAAATGTGCCGCTGTCTTCTTACACGCCCAATAGCACGACCACGCCGGAGCACGCGAACGGGCGTGAACGACGCTCACCCCTTGTGTTTCAATAATATGGCGCAGTTTTTTGGCATTGGAAAGCATGGTAAAGATATTTTTGGAATGTACCGGCATCTGGACATGGACACCGCCGTTACGGGCAATCTCGTGTACGCGCTTGCCACCATTAGAAACAACAATGGCCCGTCCTCCGGCCTGTGTAATAGCTGCGGTCATGTCAATAGCCGCCTGCTCCGCTCCGCCGACATTCAGATTGGGGATAACTTGCATAATTACGGGCTTCTTTGCTTCGTCAAACGGCGTTTTAAAACTATAAACGCTTTCATCCTCGTCCAGATGGCTTTTGATAAATTTGGTAATCATGCTTGAAATCCCTGCACCCGTTATAAATTATAAAATGCTTTTTCCTATACTACCAATGTTGCACGGCAAAAAAAACCCAAATTCATTCCTATACCTCAAAAAATTTGCATTTTTCCAAAAGGACTTTATGATTGAAAAAAATCAAAAAACATGTTAATATGTAAAAAAATATAGAGGGAGCCACACATGGCACGTGATAACATTTTTACCAAAACAGCCGATTTTATCAGCTCTGCCAATGCCCAACGCAAGCAGAACTTCGAGGCAAACTTTCAGAAAAAGAACCGTGAACGCCTGCGTCAGGGCAAAAAAGAACGTTCACTATCGGATGTTAAAAGACAGCGTAGAAAAAACATCGGGCGTGCCGTTAGGTTTGCGATGTTTGCTGGATTTATCGGCTATATAGCCTACAGCCAAAGCGATTATGCCCAGCGCAAAAGAAATGAGGAAAACCTCAAAAAACATGAAACCTATCAAAAAGAAGTCGACAGACAGAGAAAAGTAAACGCATTCAATAACGGTGTGATAGAGATGACCAATCCAACCCCGTTAAGCGACACGACCATCACGTGGGAACAAGCTGTCAAAAGCGATACCATCAAGGTCGAGCCAACAGCAAATCCTGAGCCCAAAGGAAGCCTTTCCGATCGTCTAAAAAACATTCAGAAACGGCAAAAGGCAACCGGCCCAAATCGATAAATCCTAGTGTAGCAGATAAAAAAACAGCCCTTCATGGGGCTGTTTTTTTATCTGCAAAGATATTGGTGCTTGCTTAAATTCCGTCACCATCCGTTCCTCTGAACGGATCCTTTGGCGCATTCTTGTCATTCATCGAAGACATAAGGTCTCTGGCTTTTTGAACACTCCCTGTTGATCGCACAAGACGTTCAAATATCTCAGACTCTTTTGCTTCTTGAGCCTTTCTCATGGCTTCTTTAAGCTCTTCTTCTTCATCTTTTTTATTTCGACGTGACGCCAACCCGCCGGCAATATCACTTTTGATAAAGGCAGCCATCCCCAAAAATGCGGCTGAACTGGCCCGTTCAGGATCATCATAGTCCGTCATCGGTGTCAAACCACCAATACCCATATAATCCATAATCATGTTGGGGATGGTATCAACCATTTTAAAAATGGCCATTGCCAAACTGTAAACAATATATACGTAACCGATAAGAAGGAAGATGGCCATAACAGGACTGGCAATCCCCGAAGCCTCAAGCATACCGCGCATCATTTCGCCATACGTCAAATTCAAAAAGATAATCGTGCCGGAAAAGACCAGCATTGAGCCAACCAACGAAATGATAATCATTGGCGGGCGCAAGAAAATTTGCAATATAATAATCAGCGCCTCTTTAGACTCAGCAGGGAGAAGTCCTTCCCCGTCAATTTTGAGAAGAGACAAAGCCCATAATGGCATGGCAAC
>QKJH01000187.1 GCA_003250865.1 Alphaproteobacteria bacterium
GTTGCACTGGGAACAGCTTTTCTGTTTACCGGCCGCCACATGATTGAGACACAGTTTTTAATACCCTGGTTTGGATTTGTTTTGGGTGCCATTCTTATTCTGCATCTATTCTATACCCTTATCGGATTTTCTGCATTTTGGTTACAGGAATCAACCGCTCCATATCTGGTTTTCAGCAAGTTTGTTTTCGTGCTGGGCGGCATTTGGCTTCCCTTGGAATTTTTTCCTGAGGGACTACGTATATTTGCTGAAAACACTCCATTTCCGGCCATATTATATGCTCCGGCACATTTTGCTCTGAATCCGACGTGGGAGAGTGCTGTGTTCTGGGGTATCCGAATTCTGTTTTGGATTATTGCCCTGTTGCTTGCCAATCTATATCTCATGCATAAAGCAACCAAATCCCTGTGTGTGAACGGAGGATAGGATAATGACGCGCTCTCTTTCCTATCTTCTAGACCTGTTTAAAATCAACTTCCGCAGTGCGGTTAGCCTGCGTTGGGCCTTTATTGCCCGCTCGGTCTTTATGGCGGCCAACAATCTGATTATGTTCTGCGTTTGGATTTTAATGTTTCGCAATTTTGATGATATTCAAGGTTGGACAATTCACCACATGATGATACTCGTTGGGGTGGGATCGGGAGGTTTTGGTCTGTTTGTTCTGTTTGGCAATGGACTTCGTACCTTGGCAAACCAGATTGACAATGGAGAACTGGACTCCTATTTAATCAGCCCTCAACCTGCCTTATTATCAGCTGCCGGAAAAAGCTGTGATCCATCCGGTCTGGGCGAACTTGTTACCACCCTTATTCTATGCGGCTTTGCCTGGCCGGTAGTACAACATCATGTCCCGGCTGTAATTGGTCTGCTTGTTCTGTTTGGTATTTTTTGGGCATCCATGGCACTGATTTTCGGATCGGTGGCGTTTTGGGCCAAAGATATGGACGAATGGGCTAATACAATGCTAATGAACTGTATCATTATCGGCACCAACCCGACAAATATCTACAGCGATTTCTTTAAAATTATTATTTTCACAGTCTTTCCGGTAGGCTTTGTAGCTCTTTTCCCTATTGAATATATGATTAACAATCAAATCGAACTGCTGCTCTATGCCACGGGCGGGGTGTTTGCCATCGCCGCATTGGCGATATGGCTGTTTAATCACGGCTTAAAACGCTATGAATCCGGCAACCGTTTTGGTGTGCGCGGATAGTATCACGGATTTAAGAGAATTATTTAGGCAAAGCTACCGGTATAGCCGTGCGTATTCGAAGTACCGCCGGAAAAACCGTAATCGGCTTTTACCAACTGATGTGCAGCCATGTATTTAGTGGCGGCTTCTTCAAAAGGTGCTTCGGATGCAATGCGAGAAGTACCACTCAGGCGCGCATTGGCATCATGGTGACTGAATGCGGCGGATACGGTATCAACCCGTTCCTGAACAAGCTGTGCCTGCGCCTGCATCAAAGCCTGTTGGGCACGTTGAGCAACCATCATATCCTGTGCCGACGGATTGGCCGGAGCACGCGCCGCCGTTATAATAGTGCGCATCTTGTCAGCCGTTGCCGAAGCATCTCCGCTAATGGCCGAGGCATCAATGGCCACTTCGCCCGATACGGCGTACCGCTTGCCATCTGGCCCCAGCTCATAGGTAAAGTTTGCGCCACCCGTATATTGACCACCCGCTGCCTGATGCGCCCGTTCATGGGCTTTCACATCGGCATCACGTTTTTTCATTTGTTGAACTTCGTACTTTTCCCCTTGGGAAAGCTCTGTTTGACCGCCAACAGTCTGAAACTGTTCCTTTTGGTCTTCATTCACGCCATTGGTTAACGGAGCAATGGAAACCTTATCCTGAATATTGGAAACGGCAGTCGACACAACGGGTTCGCGCCCCTTATCCGCCTTGGATAAAGAGCCGAAATATTGTCCCGCCTGAAGTGCGGGGATTCTCCCCTGTTCAATCGTGTTCATGACTCCATTTTAACCCTGAAATTATTAATAATTATGGAATCTATGGTTAACTTATCTTAATTATATGACAAAAACCGCTCAAATACGAGCGGTTTTTTATCTATCAGTAACTAAGTTATTGATTGTATTGTTTTAGCTATTAACGAACCGTGTTGGTGTATTCAATCAAATCAACAACTTTGTTCGAGTAACCCCATTCGTTATCGTACCAGGAAACAACTTTCACGAAATTGTCGTTCAGGGCGATACCGGCTTCGGCATCAAAGATGGACGTGCGGGCATCGGATACGAAATCGTTGGAAACAACAGCATCTTCGGTGTAACCCAAAATACCTTTCATTTCGTTTTCAGAAGCCGCTTTCATGGCTGCTTTGATTTCTTCGTACGAAGCGCCTTTTTCCAAACGGACGGTCAAATCAACAACCGAAACATCCGGGGTCGGAACGCGGAAAGCCATACCGGTCAGTTTACCGTTCAATTCCGGGATAACTTTGCCAACAGCTTTGGCAGCACCGGTCGAGGACGGAATAATGTTTTGGCCGGCACCGCGACCACCGCGCCAATCCTTGGCAGACGGACCGTCAACGGTTTTTTGCGTAGCGGTTGTAGCGTGAACCGTGGTCATCAGACCTTCGGCAATGCCCCATTTGTCGTTCAATACTTTGGCAATTGGAGCCAAGCAGTTTGTAGTACATGAAGCATTTGACATGAATTGCATGTCAGCGGTGTACTTGTCTTGGTTTACGCCCATAACGAACATCGGGGTGTCGTCTTTGGCCGGAGCGGACATAACAACACGTTTGGCACCGGCAGCAATGTGGCCTTGAGCTTTTTCTTTGGTCAGGAACAAGCCGGTTGATTCAACAACATAATCAATATCCAGTTCGCCCCACTTCAGGTTGGCCGGATCTTTTTCTGCTGTAACACGGATTTTCTTACCGTTAACTACCAGAGAACCACCTTCAACAGCGACTTCGCCTTTGAAACGACCGTGTGTGGAATCATACTTCAGCATATAAGCCATGTAATCCACATCAATCAAATCATTGATGGCAACCACTTCAACGTCGGCACGCTCGACAGCAGCACGGAATACCAGACGACCAATACGGCCGAAACCATTAATACCTACTTTAATTGTCATTCTTTCATCTCCTGAAAATTTAATACTTAGGGGTTTAACTCCTGAACACAAAATAGCGGATTCTCTCCACAATGCAAGGGGAAGATTTCATGAAAAGCGCTTTTTCTCTGGACTATATTTGTCCGTTTTTAAAGGCCTCGAGGAAGTCGGCCGACCAATTGAACACATAATCGGCATCGTTTTCATTCACCGGATTACCGCCCGCTATAAACACCGTTTTCATGCCTAGCTGTTTCGGGTAGACAAGATTAGCCGCAGCATCCTCGACCATAATGGTTTCGGCCGATGTTACACCTAGATGTTTCATAACGATTTCAAAGGCCTCGGGACCATTATTTTTCTTGTTGTAATCAACATTTTCCAACCCGTAAATATGTTCGCCAAAGACATCTTCAATCCCGACTTTTGCCAGAATACGGCGTGCCCAATCACGGTTACCATGCGTTAAAACGGCGTGTTTTACCCCTGAAACATCACGCAACAAAGACGGTAGCATTTGACACGGCTGCAGGGCATAAAGTTCGATATTGCGCAGGTGGATTTTTTGAAATTCTCTGGCATCCACACCAAACCGCTCATGGAACATTTGAAAACCGTTATGGTATTTTTCAAATCCCTGCTGTGCCAGTGCTACTGCTTCCTCAAAGTCAATATTTACACCCATCTCGATGGCCGCCTTGGCCGCACCGACATTACAGGCACGATGGTGGTCGGCGTTGAACTGATACAACGTTCCATCCAAATCCCAGATAATGGCTTTTATATGTTCACTCATAGCGCTCTTTATACCTGTTTTTCCATCAAAATCAAGCTTCCTGTGCCCAAAGAAAAAGAGCGGAAAAAACCCCGCCCTTTTTCGCAAAAATCAAAAATACATATTATCACCGTGACGGTGTTTTGTGTGGCATTAAATCAACCTTTGACTTGTTATCGACTGGTTTAACCAGTTCCTGCCCGCAATGAATCATCATAGGGTAAACGGCAAACTGTTTAATAAAATCGCGACCCAAATTGGTTACGCGAATATTGCTTTCGTTACGTTTTTTATCCTGCATGGCCTCGCGGCGGTTCTTCTTGCCATGCACTTTTCCGGCTGCCAAATCTTCGACAAACTGGTATGTGTAATCATAAGTATA
>QKJH01000116.1 GCA_003250865.1 Alphaproteobacteria bacterium
GTTTACTGTCGGGACTTCGATTTTTTCTTTTGCGCATACTTTTTGCAGAACAACCATTCCACCTTCACGTTGTGTGATTGTATCAAGGTTACGGCGGATTTCTTTGATTTTTTGTTCTTGTTTGCTAAGTTTCTTTTTACCCATGGAACTCTTCCTTACTCTACTCTGGAAATATTATTGTCATAATGAGTTTTTAGTAAAACATAATTTTACAAAAAAGGTCAAGAATAAATTTTCATAATCTTATTTCAGAAAATCGGCAATAATATTACACGCCTCACCAAGGCTAACCTTTAAAACCGGTGTTTCTGCGGGAAAAGCGGTAAGAAAGCGGGATGGACAACCGCTGTCTAATAGAACGAAAACCCCGATGTCATCTTTTTTGCGGATAAGGCGGCCAAAGGCCTGTTTCATCGTGCGGCGGGTTTGCTCTTCATCGTAGGAGCGTCCGCCAAAAGCCTCACGTCTTGCTACGTGCAGAATATGAGGGCGAGGCCACGGTACTCTGTCCATCACCATCAAACGCAAAGAGTTGCCCGGCACATCAACGCCGTCACGTAAGGCGTCAGTGCCGAGCAGGCAGGAATGCTCATCGGCTCGGAATAAATCAACAAGGGTGGAGGCATCAATACCATCCATGTGTTGGGCATAGAGTGGGATGTCCTTGGACGCCAGCGGTGTAACGATTTTCTCATGCACGGCTTTCAATCGTTGGATGGCAGTGAAAATGCCCAAGGCACCACCGCCCGAAGCCTCGAACAGGGCGCGGTAGGCACCTGCTACGGCGGCTGTATTGGTTTTGGGAACATCATTGATAATGATAACGCGTGTTTGCTCGGCATAATTAAAGGGCGAGGGGACGGATACGCGATAAGCCGGGGTAGGCAAATGCACAGTACCGGTTAAACGTTCAGCCTTTTGCCAATCTTCTTCGGCCGTGTCATTGACAATCTGGTCGCGAAGTGTGGCCGATGTGATGGCAACGCCGTGTGCGGTATCCTTCAAAGCCTCCATAAAAGGTTTAGTCGGATCAATGGTGTGACGGTAATAGCCGACATCCATTTCACGGCTTTCAATGCGATCAACCATAAACCAGTCAACAAATTCCGGCGGGGTATCGCTGTCAAGGGATTTGAGCATACTACGCCATGCAGAAACGGTCAGGGCGGCGCGGCGTGCCAATCCACGCGATACCGATTCAATTCGGCGGCGTATGTCACTGTCCATTTCATCGGCTTCGTCCACCAGCTTTTTATTAAAATGATTGAGCAGGCGATTAATCGGGCTTTGCATGTCGGACAGGATGGTATCCAACGCTTTGGCCGCATCCAAAAGACCATCGATGGGGTTATCAGGATAACATTCAATGGAATACGGACTGTCCGTGTCAGTGGAACGGGCAAAGACCTGTTGTCTTACAAGAGAAAGAAACTGTTCGAACGCGCCTTCGGGGTTATTGTCCTTCAGACGGGTTTGCCAACCGCTTTTGGGCAGCTTGACAGCCTGACGCATAATGTCATCTACAGCTTTCATAATGACGGGATCTGTTTCGTATAATCCTTCCAGCCTCTTCTGCAAACCGCGTGCTCGGCGTTTACGCGTGCCGTCCATCCCGATAAGCCATTGCCGCAGTTCGGCCGTCTCTATGCCTGTCAGGTGGGAGGAAAAAGCACTATCCGCCGCATCAAACAGGTGATGCCCTTCATCAAAAATAAAACGGGATGGGGTAGCTGGCACGGTATCGGTGTCAAACAGCTCATCTTCGGCAGCAATGGCTACATCATCCGATAGCGTATTGAGTGCGGTGTTAATCATGACCAGAGCATGGTTGGCAATGACGATGTCGGCGCGTTTGGCTTTGCGGAACGAGCGTTCGATAAAACAGCGATGGTAATGGGAGCAGGCATTGTGGATACATTCGCCGCGCCGGTCAGCCAGCCCCATCGAGGCTTTGCGTGTGGCCAGCGGTATCAGCCAGCCGGGCATGTCGCCGCCCACCATATCACCGTCACGCGTAGCGCCTGCCCAGCGTGCCATTAAGCCCAAGCCGACAGCTGTATGGTAATCAACCAATCCGATGGAACCCGATGCTTCTTCAAGATTAAGAAGGCACAGATAGTTTTCCCGTCCTTTGCGGATAACGACTTTTTCGGCCTTCACATCAGGGTCGGGGTAAAGGCGTGTCAGCTCGTCATCAATCTGGTTCTGTAGATTGCGTGTAAAGGTCGAAATCCACACGGGAGCCTGATTTTTTTCTGCCCAAACGGTGGCCGGAGCCAGATACCCCAGTGTTTTGCCAACACCTGTTCCAGCCTCGGCCAGAACGGTGTGCGGGTCGCCCTGTTGAAAGGGGGGCCAAAAGGTATGGGTAATTCCTGACGCGTAATCGGTCTGCTGTTGGCGGGTTTCGCTGGGCTTATTACCGTTTTCTAATAAGGAGCCTAAACGCTCTTTCGCTTCTTCCGGTTTGACAGTTTGATGCTTAATGGGAAGCTTTTCAGGTGGTTTTTCGCTAAATTCCGGTAGTTTTGACCAAATATCGAGTGCTTTCTGGCCTAAAACAGGTATTTTAATTTCATTTTCTGGAAAATTAAGCGTTTTTAAGATGGGAAGTGCCCAAAGCCATCCTTTGCCGCCATTGCCCATGGCTCGCGCCGTTAAAGTAATGTGTGAATTATAATGCTTTTCTAATAATTGTTTATTATATATCTCAAATAATAACTTATTTGATATTGTTAATAAATTACTTGAATAAGATTCACGCGTTTTAGGACAATCCAGTTGTAAGAAATTAGCAAGTCCTAAAGCAGTGGGTAAAACGAATTGTGCAGGGTATGTGAATGCAAATAATTCCAGTACATCATAGGCAACGAAGCGGCCGATTTTCATGAGAGCCGCCGCCGCCGGTGCGTTGCATATCAGTGGTGGGCTGTCCTGAACACGGCGTGCAGCCGTTTTATGGTTGATATGCTCAATCTCTCCATCGGGGGTAATCCACACGGCACCCTTGATGTCCACATGCAAGCTGGGGGCATGGGGCAAGTGAATCACCGGTTCGGATGAGATTTGTTTTTGTTTTGTTTCACTCATGTCATTCGTTATAGCGCATGACACTGCACTTGGTAAGAGGGAATATCATAAAAAGATGCTTTTTTTATCGGCAAAATCCAGCTACAACTGAGATATGACACAGAAAGCATTTAATACCCGTTTTGCCCCCAGTCCGACCGGAAACCTGCATCTTGGCCATGGTTACTCGGCATTGTTTGCGGCGCGCAAAGCACAGGAAACCGACGGCAAGTTCATCTTGCGTATCGAAAATATTGATGACGGGCGATGCAGTACCGAGGCCGAGAAGGGGATATATGACGATTTATCATGGCTGGGGCTGAACTGGGATAAGCCGGTTATGCGGCAGTCGGAACGGATGGATGCCTATAAAGCGGCGTTGGTTACTTTACTGGAAAAAGGCGTGTTATACCCCTGTTTCTGTTCGCGGAAAGATATTCAAAATGCCATTGACGATGATTTGAATGCGCCGCACAGCTTTGAAGGGCCGATATACCCTAAAACTTGCCTGCATTTGTCCCAAGGCGAAATTGATGTGAAAATGGCGACCGGTGTTCCGTATGCCTTGCGTTTGAACAGTGAAAAAGCCGAGGCGCTTATCGGTCGTGATTTAACATGGTTCGACCGTGAAAAGGGTGAGCAGACAGTTGATTTGTCCGTTATGGGTGATTTTGTCGTGGCGCGTAAAGATATTGCTACCTCGTACCATTTGGCCGTAGTGGTGGATGACGCAGCGCAAGGGATTAATCTGGTGACGCGTGGCGTGGATTTATTTCCGGCTACGCATGCGCAAGTGGTACTACAAGCGCTGTTGGGGTATCCAACACCGGAATACTGGCATCATAAATTGATTACAGATGATAACGGCACACGCATTGCCAAGCGCGATAACCCGTTGACGCTAAAACAGATGCGACAAAGCGGAATGAGCGCGCAGGATGTTCTTCTGTGGCTGGAAAAAGAATTTTAAGATTTGAACTTTTTATCTATGGCGAGCTATACGTTGCCGCGGATTTTCTTTCTTGCCGTTAAAATGTCATGCATCGTCGAATATATCGGTTCACTTGAATCCGTGCTTCCCATATTTTCATCTTCGGATGTTAACAGCCGTTTCATGTCTAACTCCCAACTGTCCAGAACCTTGTTCTTTTCGTGCAGGCTCAACCGTCTGTCCATGGTAA
>QKJH01000182.1 GCA_003250865.1 Alphaproteobacteria bacterium
AGCTGTTTCGACATTGGTCTCAAAACCATGAGCAATCTCTTCCTGCTTGGTTTGAACGGTAATGCTAATCATGGGGTTAAGGTAATCTCCGTTTGTATCCCGAATAGGAAAGATACTAAAGTCTAGAATTTCGCTGCCGATCTTAACCCGTTTTTGATAGGGTTGTTTGGAACTGTCATGAATGATGTCCAAAACACCCGAGAACAGTTTTTCAATGGGTGTTCCAATAAGTGTGTTGGCTGAAAGACCGGTTTCTTGCGTAATTTTACCTATCAGGTTTAAGGCTTCTTTGTTGGCATAAGTTATAGGGCATTGTCCCTGTTTGTTGGTTACCAGAATAGGGGAAGGCAATTCTTCGATAATCTGTGCTTGTGAGAATGCCTTTGTAACGGTCTCTTTTAGCGACAGCATGGCTTGTTCCATCTGGCCAACTTCGTCGCGTCGTCCGGATGTATTAATGGTTATATCGCTTTTTCCGGCCGCCAAAGAAAGGATATTGGTTGTTGCAACCGGAATAGGATTTAAAAGTTTTCTCATAAATGTAACTAGAACAAGAATACCGATTAACAGGGCAATGGCAACGGATGTCGACATGTGTGAATATATTTCATGTAGAATACCAATCAGTTTGCTTTTCTCAACACCGGCATACAGGATGCCGATAACTTTGTTTTGTGCGCTGAATATCGGTTTGTAGATAGTGTAATAGTCTTTGCCCAGAATGGTTGCTTCGCCGATAAATGTTTCCCCCTTTTTAATGATAGGATAAACTTTGCCGTCTTTGCCCAAAGGTGTGCCAACGGCGCGTTGGCCATTATCTTTGATAATATTGGTTGTTACTCTCCAAAAGTCGTCGTCTTCACCCAGTTTGAAGATTGTAGCGGTTTCTCCGGTCAGCTTGCCGACTTTGTCAATTAAAGCGTGGGACTGAAAATCAGGTATTACATCAACAACTAATTTTTCAACATTATTATCTGTATCATAGTCCGCAGCAAAACCGGGGAGTCCTTCTTCAAACACAATGGCAGCAGCCCGCAAATTCTTGGCCTGTCTCTCTATAACATTGTTTTCAATTTCGGTTTTTACCAAAGAGATGGCAACATAGGCCGTTGATCCTGCTGTAAGTGACAAGAGTAGGATATTGATAAGTACAGATTTTTTGACGATACCAAATGAAAAAAGTGATTTTAAAGTTCTTTTATTCATAGAAGAGTCCTTCTGGTTTGTTTGTTAGTCCAACTTGTTACCAACTCTTGACAACAGGACTCTGTGAGGAGGTATACGGTTGTATGTAATTTCTCCTTATATATCCGGAACAGTAAAAAAAGGATAAAAGACTAAAAAAGCCCCATTTCAGGGGCTTCTTTCAACATTAGAGGTACTGGGATCACCAATCTTTTTTATGTTTCGGTTTCTTCGGCTGCAGATGCTCACTGCATGAACGCGGTTTGCATACTATTTTAGCCGATTGTTTGGTGGTAAACACCTTCGGTACAAAGTTGTTCGGCATGACAAAAGCCATCCTTTCTTTCTTACGTTTCTTTTTGCTGTTGCCCCGAGCGTTTGAAAAACACCCCAGTTCTGGTCGGCGGGGAGGTGGAGCATGCAATTCTTGCCTGCCCGTGAATGCACCGTTCAATAAAATGTGTGCGTGCCCCAAAAAATAAAGGTGCCGGCCATGGAAAAGGTGCGAGAGTGAACCCGTCCCCGGCCAGCACCTACAAGTCGCATAAGGGGATTAACACACAATATTCAGTATATAGTGCATTTCCATAATATGCGGTTAATTTTAGGTTGGATTTTAGGGATTTTCGATGGGAATATGGACAAGAAAGATGCCGTGGAAAACAGCTTTCTGTAATTAATCCTTTCCTTTTTGGGGATTAGGTCTTACAATGCCTCGCTGAAGCAAATCAGCCGAAAATGTCAGGGGTAACGCGTATGTCACAGAATAAAATCATTGTTCGGGGTGCCAGAGAGCATAATCTTAAAAATGTAACGGTGGAAATGCCGCGCGATCAACTGGTGGTCATCACCGGTCTGTCGGGTTCGGGCAAATCGTCATTGGCGTTTGATACGATTTATGCCGAGGGGCAGCGCCGCTATGTCGAGTCCCTGTCTTCCTATGCTCGCCAGTTTCTTGATCAGATGGAAAAGCCTGATGTTGACGGGATTGAAGGCTTGTCGCCTGCCATTTCGATTGAACAGAAAACCACCTCACGCAATCCGCGTTCAACCGTGGGTACGGTTACCGAAATCTATGACTATATGCGCCTTCTGTGGGCGCGTGTGGGCGTGCCGTATTCGCCGGCCACGGGCGAGCCGATTACCGCCCAGACCGTCAGCCAGATGGTCGACAAAATTCTGGAGATGAAAGAAGAAACCAAAATCGTCCTGCTGGCACCGATTGCCCGTGGTAAAAAGGGTGAATACCGCCGCGAGTTTATGGATTTGCGCAAAAAAGGCTATCAGCGTGTGCGTGTGGATGGCGATATGCATGATATTTCCGATGTACCAAGCCTGGATAAAAACATCAAGCACGACATCGAGGTTGTGGTTGATCGCCTGAAAGTGCGTTCCGATATTCAATCGCGTTTGGATGAATCCATCGAGGCCTGTCTGGAGCTGTCGGGCGGCCTTTTATATGTGCTGAACTCCGACACGAACGAGCGCACCGTCTATTCCGCCAATTTCGCCTGTCCGGTATCGGGTTTTACAATTGATGAGATTGAGCCGCGCATTTTCTCGTTCAATTCGCCGTATGGGGCATGTCCGTCGTGTGACGGGTTAGGGGTTAAACAGGATTTCGACGTGTCGTTGGTCGTGCCTGATGAAAACAAATCGTTGCGGCAGGGGGCAATCTTACCGTGGGCCAACTCTTTTCCGCCATCCCCCTATTACATGAGTGCGTTGGAATCGATTGCCAAATTCTTTGATGTGGCGCCGACCACACCGTGGAAAGATATTCCCGAAGACATTCAGCAGGCTATTTTGTACGGTACGGGAAACAAACCGGTAAAAATGGCCTATGATGACGGTTTGCGCCGTTATGAAACCAAAAAGCCGTTCGAAGGCGTTATTCCCAATCTCGAACGCCGTTACAGGGAAACCTCATCACACAAAGTACGCGAGGAACTATCCCGCTTTCTATCGGTTTCGCCATGTGAAAGCTGTGGAGGCTATCGTTTGAAACCGGAAACACTGGCAGTTAAAATCAACAAACTGCACATCGGTCAGGCCACGGATATGGATATTTCCTCGGCGCTTGAATGGTTTGAAAACCTGCCAAAGAAGTTGAAAAAGAAAGAAAATGAAATTGCCGAAAAAATCCTGAAAGAAATCTGCGAACGCCTGACATTTCTAAACAATGTCGGTTTGTCCTATCTGTCGCTGGGACGCGGTGCGGGCACTTTATCGGGCGGGGAAAGCCAGCGTATCCGTTTGGCCAGCCAAATTGGTGCTGGTCTAACAGGCGTATTATATGTGCTGGATGAACCGTCCATCGGCTTGCATCAGCGTGATAATGACCGTTTGCTGACGACATTGAAACGTCTGCGGGATTTGGGCAATACCGTTATTGTTGTTGAACATGATGAAGATGCCATCCGCTCGGCCGATTTTCTGATTGATATGGGGCCGGGGGCAGGTATTCACGGTGGGCATGTGGTGGCCATCGGCACGCCGGAAGAAGTCATGAAGTCTAAAGACAGTGTCACGGTGGATTATTTGCGGGGTGACAAATTTATTGCCGTACCGGAAAAACGCCGTAATGGTAAACGTATTACGGGTGTTAGCAAGAAAAGCGGCCAGCTCAAAGCCATTCAAATTACCGGTGCGCACGGCAACAATCTGCAACATGTCGATGCGACATTCCCGCTGGGGGTTATGACCTGTGTAACGGGCGTATCGGGGTCGGGTAAATCGACTTTGACGATTGATACGTTGTTTAAGGTCATGTCTCAGCGTCTGATGGGGGCCCGTCAGTTCCCTGAGCCGTTCGAAAGCATTACGGGGCTGGAATATGTGGATAAGGTCATTGATATTGACCAGTCGCCAATCGGACGGACACCGCGATCCAATCCGGCTACTTATACCGGCGCGTTTAACCATATCCGCGATTGGTACGCTAAACTCCCCGAAGCCAAGGCTCGTGGCTATGAACCCGGCCGTTTCTCTTTCAATGTCAAGGGTGGTCGCTGTGAAGCCTGTAAGGGGGACGGTGTCATCAAGATTGAAATGCATTTCTTGC
>QKJH01000052.1 GCA_003250865.1 Alphaproteobacteria bacterium
GAATGTTCGGATAATGAATCCGTTCAGTATAGCGCCTTGTATCACGGATGCATCGGACGGGCTCTCAAGGCGTTTGAACGCAATGAAAATGCCCTGTATGACGACTTGTTTGGAGTTATCGGTGATATGGTCGAAAAAAATGACCGTGAAGCTTTGCGGGCATTTTGCGACAAATACGGCAAAGCTGCTGCACAGGAACAGTACGAAGTTATTACGACTTTCCTGCCGTCTGTTATCGAAGACACTTTTCTGGCTTGGGCAAAAGGTCAGGATGGATTGCCTTTTACATCGGCTGCGGCAAAACGATTTGGGGCCGTTATTGAAAAATGCCGTTCAACCCCGCAAGCCCTGCTGGAAACAGTTGAAAAAATGAAAGCAAGCTTTTACGATGCGCAGAACAGTTATCTGGATAACCGCCGTGTGCTCGAGCTTGAGATACTCGAATTGGTTAGAATTTTGAGGTAGAAAAAACAATGACAAACCAAAAGAACTATTACATTACCACGCCGATTTATTATCTGAGCGGTGATCCGCATATCGGTGCGATGTATACTTCGCTTTCCTGTGATGTTTTGGCACGTTTCAAACGGCTTGACGGATACAATGTCAAATTTCTGACAGGAACCGATGAGCACGGTCTGAAAGTGGCGCAAGTTGCCGAAAAGAAAGGGATGACACCTATTGAGCATTGTGATGAAAATTCACAGCTTTTCCGTGATTTGACACCGCTGTGTAAGTTCAGCAACGATGATTTTATCCGTACCACCGAAGAGCGCCATATCAAAGGTGCGCAGGCATTTTGGACAAAGCTGATGGAGAGTGGCTATATCTATAAAGGCTCTTATTCCGGTTGGTACGCTGTACGGGATGAAGCCTATTACGATGAAAGTGAACTGAAAGACGGGCCAAACGGTTCGAAATTGGCTCCAACAGGGGCTCCGGTGGAATGGATGGAGGAAGAAAGCTATTTCTTCAAACTGTCAGAATGGGGTGACAAGTTAATTGCGTACTATACAGCCAACCCGCACGCCTGTATGCCGCAAGCCCGTTTGAACGAGGTTTTGGGCTTTATCAAAGGTGGCCTCAATGATGTATCGATTTCCCGTACGAATTTTGATTGGGGCGTGCCAGTACCGGGTGATGATAAACACGTCATGTATGTCTGGATTGATGCGCTGAGCAATTATCTGACCGCGCTCGGTTACCCTGATGAAAGCGGTGATATGGCGACATTCTGGCCGGCGGATGTTCACATGGTAGGCAAGGACATCTTACGCTTTCATGCTGTTTACTGGCCGGCTTTCCTAATGGCTGCCGGACTTGAACCGCCGAAACGGGTGTTTGCCCATGGCTGGTGGGTGTCCGAGGGCGAAAAAATGTCTAAATCTCTGGGTAATGTCATCGACCCTAAAACTGTGATTGAAAAATACGGGCTGGATCAGGTGCGCTATTTCCTGATGCGTGAAATGACATTCGGTAATGACGGCAATTTCAGCCATGACGGCATGATTAAGCGCATGAACACAGAGTTGGCCAATGATTTCGGCAATCTGGCGCAACGCTCCTTGTCGATGATATTCAAAAACTGTGATGCCGCTATCCCTGAACCCGGTGAGTTTAGCGTTGCGGATGAGAAAATGTTGAATATGGCCGGCGAGGCGCTATTGCAAACAGTCAGAAGCGAATTTGACCAACAGGCCTTTCACAAGGTTCTGGATGCCATTTGGGATGTTATTCGTGCGGCAAATGCCTATGTGGATGAACAAGCACCCTGGGCGCTTAAGAAAACCGACCCCGCACGCATGGGCACAGTTTTGTACGTTCTGGCCGAGGTGGTGCGCAATACGGCCATGCTAACGGCTCCCTTTATGCCGGATAGTAGCGGCAAAATGCTTGACCAACTGAAAGTCGGGGAAGGGGAGCGTGATTTAGGCTTTATCGGTAAGTCTGGCCTTCTAAAGGCCGGTACGCCTATTGACCAACCCCAAGGGGTCTTCCCTCGTTTTGTAGAACAGGAATAGGGGTGAATGACTGAAAAACCATCTGTTACCGAGCTGAGATTGTCAGGCAATAAAGAAAAATTGCTGAGCTTTCTGTGCTCGAAGGCGGATATTTTTCCTGCCAATGAGGATGGTTCGCCTAAAAATGTTTTAAATCTTCGCATTGAACAGGAATATATTGCTTTCTCCAGCTTGAATGCGGTGCTTATTAAGGATTTCCGATTTGAACTCATTCACCGTTTAACGCAACATGGTATTGGTGGCGTTAAAATGCTTATTGTCAGCAATGATGTTGTCAAACCGACTTTATCCATTTAACAAAATATAATATGGGCATTCCGTATAAAAAACTTGTTTTTACACCGAAGTCTTTTATCTTAGGTTTATGACTCAGGAAACGAATAATATCCCGTATCTGATTGATTCCCACTGCCATCTTGACCACCGCTATTTTGCTGCCAAAGATGGCGAGGCAGATACAATTGATATGATGCTGAACCGTGCTCGTATGAACAATGTGCGCGGTTTCGTGACGATTTGCTGCGAGATTACCAAATTCCAAGAAGCTTTAGACGTTGCTAATTTATATGATGATGTCTGGTGCTCGGTTGGTACACATCCGCATGATGCCGAGAAGGTGGAAGAAAAAAACTATACAGTTCAGGATATTATAGAGTTTTCCAAACACAGGAAAGTCATTGGAATTGGTGAGACAGGGCTGGATTATTTCTATAAAAACTCCCCAATTGAGGACCAGAAAGAGAATTTTCGCAAACATATCCGTGTTTGTCAGCAAACAGGACTTCCTTTGATTGTTCATACCCGTGATGCGGATGAGGATACCATTCAAATCCTACGTGAAGAGCAGGGGAATGCCCCCTTTTCCGGTGTGTTACATTGTTTTTCCTCAGGCCGCAGATTAATGGAAGAAGCGGTAGAAATGGGAATGTATGTTTCATTCTCGGGGATAGTAACGTTTAATCGCAGTGACGAATTGCGTGCTATTGCCAAGGATGTGCCGCTTGACCGGCTGTTGGTGGAAACAGATGCGCCGTATTTGGCTCCGCAAGCTTTTCGTGGCAAACAAAACGAGCCGTCTTATGTAACCTTTACAGCACGTAAGATAGCAGAACTTAAAGAAATGGATGAAGACAAGTTTTACCGTCAGACAACAGAGAATTTCTATCGGCTGTTCGATAAAGCGCAAAAAGATTAGGCAATCCTTATAATACGGATTCGAATGAAGGACAAGGTGTAAAAGTATGAAAATTACGGTTTTAGGGTGTGGCGGTTCGGGCGGTGTGCCTCTGGTAGATGGTTTTTGGGGATTATGTGACCCAAATGAGCCAAAGAACCGCCGTTTGCGGCCATCCATTTGTGTTGATGGTGACGATGGGACACGTGTCATTGTTGACACAGGGCCTGATTTTCGCCTGCAAATGCTGAATTTGGGCTGGAATGGCCGTTTGGATGCCATTTTTTATACGCATCATCATGCCGATCATATCTATGGCATGGACGATTTACGCCGTATTTCTCAGCTTTTGGAGCAACCAATTGATATTTACGCCCATGAAAAGAGCTTAAAAGCCTTACGGCACACGTTTCCGCACGTATTTGATGGCGGTCATGTTGAATTTTACCCGCGAATGGTTTTGCCGCATCTTATTGATATTGAACAAAAAATAGGAAATATTTCCGTTGCAGCATTTCGCAATGACCATGGTGTTGGTATGTCC
Organism: Alphaproteobacteria bacterium; assembly: GCA_003250865.1. Classification (GTDB taxonomy): domain Bacteria; phylum Pseudomonadota; class Alphaproteobacteria; order Micavibrionales; family SZUA-601; genus SZUA-601. The sequence continues at coordinate 3,740 of QKJH01000052.1, forward strand.
AGCACGGGTTACAGGTTTAATGATGTTGTGTATACATCCGACATCTGGGAAGTTCCCGAGGAATCCTGGCAATATATCATGGGAGCCAAGGTGTGGATATTGGATATGAACAATGACGGTAATCCGGCGCATGCAGACAGGGAAAAGGTTTTGCGTTGGACGGAAAAAGCCGGTGTCGAGCGCGCATATCTGACTCATTTAACGCCAAGGATGGATTATCAATCGATGTGTGATAATTTACCGGAACATATTCAACCATGTTATGATGGACTGGTGATTGAAGTTTAAAACTTGCTCTCAGACGAAATCTTGACTGATTGTACGAGTAATTGCGCATGAAGGCGCCTAGATTTGATGTTATTTTATCAGTCTATTGCCATTACGCTTTGATATGGTTATATTAAATGGTATTCTGATAACCTATCTTCTATTTTCCATAATATATATTATCACACAAAGGGGTGGGATAATAAAGGGGCAGTTCAAGCCCCCTTATTG
>QKJH01000046.1 GCA_003250865.1 Alphaproteobacteria bacterium
AAACCATATTTTTCTTTAAAATTGCGATGGCTTTTCTCGCTATCCTTGGAAACACCAATAACTACTGCATCCGAGGATGTCAGACGGTTTAAGTTATCACGAAAATCGCATGCTTCTGTGGTACATCCCGGTGTGTTATCTTTGGGATAAAAATAAAGAACGACTTTTTTACCCTTGAAGTTTGCCAAAGATATTTCTTTGCCATCATCACAAACATGGTTAAAATCGGGGGCATTATCACCAACTGAGAGAGTCATCGTTTCTTTCCTTTGCTATTATGATTAAATCCTTGTACTGTTGAAACTAGAACAAATAATACGATTGTCGAGATATAACCGTATCCTATGATAAAAAAATCCACCCGCATTTTATTTGAAATTTTTGCTTTTGCCGTGGCTGCTATTTTGGTGTCCGCAGGCCTTTTTATATGGACATTGTCACAAGAGGCACTGGACATTAGCTTCGTCAACCCCTATCTGACACAATCTCTTAATACCATCAGTCCGGATTTCAACGTTAAAATAAAAAATACAACGGTAACCTGGGAAGGCTTTGGCAAGCCACTAACTTTTCTAACGCATGACGTACGCATTTTGAACCAAAATGGCGGTGAAATTACCAGCACCAAAGAGTTGGGTATATCCTTATCTTTGCGCAAATTGGCCGTGGGAAAGATTATGCCAACGCAAATTACCCTGTTCGAACCCGAGCTTGTTATAATGCATCTTGCAGACGGGTCATTCAGTGTTAATTTTCAAACAGATATGGAAGAAGAAACGGATTCTAATCCGTCTAAAGAAAGTTTGATGGACATTATCCGTAATGAACTGAAAAAGCCACTAAGCGGTGACCGCCCTATCGGTTTACTGCGTATCCTTTCCATGACAGGGGCGCGAATTTTGTACCAAGATAAGCATTACGGCTTTACCCTCCAGTCACCGCAAACGGACATTCAACTGAACCGCGATGATAATGGTGTTGAAGGACTAGCAACAATAAAGCTGGCTTTACCCCAAGGTTCCGAGACCCTGCGCGGCGGCCTGTTTTATGACAGAACCTTGGACAGTTTTCAAATATCCGCTTCATTGCTTAACTTTCATCCCAATAAAATCATCGATATTGCTCCCGATAAGCTGGCCTTTTTGACCAATATAAAAGTACCTCTATCCATAAACATCCAAAGCGGACTGGATGCCGGTCTTCTTCCTGTTTATATGGACATGCACATTACGGCAAGCGCCGGAACGGTGAATTTTGACAATCTATTTAACAACGGTCTTCCGATACAGTCATTGGAAACAACGGTTCGCTATGAACAAAACAAAGGACTTATTACGCTTGATGATTTCAGTATAGCGTTTGACAACGGCGCCTCGGTCAATGCATCGGGTGCTATAACGCTTCAAGAGAATACGGACATTTCTCTTCAAGCCAATGCCATTATTAACGGCATGCCAACAGATGATTTGGCTTTTTACTGGCCCGAAATGGCAGCAACCAACGCACGCGAATGGGTTACCAAACATATTCATTCGGGCAATGTTCCCGAAGCCACAGCAACCCTTGACCTAACGGTTCCACAAAGCAATTTGAGTGACCTGACAATAAATAAAATCAGTGGAAAGATTGCCGTTAAAGAAGCCACTGTTGACTATTTACCCCCCATGCCTGCGGTCAATGATGTTTCAGGAATTGCAACATTTACCGACAGTGACTTTACCATTAAGCTGGATGCCGGCGCGCATATAGGTGATATTGCCCTTACCGAGGGTGATATCGCCATCACCGGCTTTGACAAGCCCATTCAAGCCATCGATATTGCCTTGAACACCAATGGCCCGTTTGGCGATATCATGCAGTTAATTGATAACGAACCACTTCATTTTGCTTCAAAGATGAATATGAAACCAGAAGCATTTTCCGGCACGGCCCATGCAACGCTAAATCTTGCTTTTCCTTTGCTTAGTGACTTATTGATGGAGGACGTGTCCGTCAAAGTAACCGGCACAATTACTGATGCTGTTGCCGAAAACATTGTTCTGGGAAAAACCTTAACCAGCCCAGAACTGACGCTTTCGGTCGACAATACGCATTTGAAAATGGATGGCAATGGCGAGTTTGCCAAACTGCCCGCAAGCTTTTCCTGGACAGAACAATTCGACAGCAAAGCCGTGCCATTGCGCACCATTGATGTGCAAACGGCATTCCCTATCCAAAATCTGAAAAATTTGGATATTACCTTTCTTCAACCCTATACCTCCGGTTTGACCGAGGCTCACGTTATTTTTGTTTCCCAAAACGAGCATGAAAGCACCCTGACGGTCGATGCTGATTTAACGCAAACAGGCGTTTTTTTTGAGCCCCTTTCTTATACCAAAGCAGAAGGTGTCAAGGCATCCGCACAATTTTATCTGCCTCTAAAAGACTATGAACTTTCATCTGTTGACGGCTTATCTTATAGCGAAGACAGCACAATATTAAACGGCTCTGTACTGCTGAACAAAGACGGCGGCTACCAAAGCATCTCTTTACCCAAAGTACAACTGGGTCGCAACGATGTGTCTGCTTTTGTCGAAGGCGATAATACTACACAATCTCCGCTTAAAATTCATTTGACAGGCAATACTATAGATGCCAACCCATTCTTGTCAGGAGACGAAACAGACAGCACTCAACAGGATACGAACAGCGACAAGGCTAATCTGCTTGTATCTTTTGATGTAAAAAAACTCTTTATGGATGAAGAAGGTTTCTGGACAAATGCCAAAGGCGTTATCCACCTTAAAGACTCAGAGAATGAGCGGGTCGAAATTGATGCCACAGCCGGAAACGGCGACATTTATTTGCGCTTTGTACCGGATGGTAAAAATGGATACAGCCTTCGCTTTGAGTCTTCCGATTCCGGTGCCATGATTAAAGGGCTAGGCCTAAAATTCGCCGATGTTATGGGAGGCAATCTGGTAATTGAAGGGCAAACAGATACAGCCAACCCCTATTTACTTACCGGTACCTTTAATGCATCAGATTTTAGTGTGTCTGATGCACCGCTTCTGGCTCGCCTGATTAATGCTTTTTCACTTACCGGTGTTTTAGATTTGTTGAACAATCAGGGATTGCGATTTGAGGCAGCCCACGGTTCCTTCACCCATCAAGGCGATACGCTCACTCTTGCAGACGGAGCAGCCCATGGTGATTCAATTGGGTTTGGCTTTGACGGCCTTATCAATCTGGAAACAAAATATCTTAATATTAGCGGCACCATTATCCCAGCCTATAAAATTAACCAGTTTATGGGCAATATTCCCCTTGTTGGCAATATTTTCACGGGCACAAAAGGTGAAGGATTGTTGGCGGCCAAATTCTCGATTACCGGTGAAAAAGAAAACGCCGACGTTTCCGTCAACCCGCTATCCGTTCTGACACCGGGTATTCTACGTTCAATTTTCTTTGATACTGATTCGCAAACACAGAAATAAGATTAGCGTCTGCTCTCCCACAATTTGCGAACAAAAGGCAGCGTGAGAGTTGACAAGTAATAGCCACCGGTGGGCACCAGCGCATGAAGATAAAATCCGTCAACACCTAAAAAAGCCATATAAACAGCCGCAACAAGATAAGTAAAGACAACGATTGTCAATTTGCGAATATGCGAAGTTTCCCACGCTTTGTCCCGCTCCTTTTCCTGATTGCGTTGCTCAATTGCGTCAAGCCGCTCTTCAATCGTCATATCACGCCACCTTGATAAGCGTGTGTTTTTTCTTGCCTGCCGAAAGCTTGACAATAGCGTCCGCATCAATGTCACTTTCGGATGCGATGGCCGTATCGGTAATCGGGGCATCATTGACCTTGGCACCACCGCCCTGTGCTAAACGGCGTGCTTCACCTTTGGACGAAGCCAATCCGCTGGCAACAAACAAATCCAGATAGGATTGGCCGATAAAATCGCCTTTGCCCATTTCAATGGTGGGTAATCCTTCAGCTTTTGCTCCCAGTTCAAACGCTTGACGTGCCGTTTCCTGTGCTTCGTCCGCCGCTGCTTGCCCGCGCACCAGTTTGGTGGCTTCATAGGCCAGAATTTTCTTGGCCTCATTGATTTCTTGCCCTTGGAGTTTTTCCAGCTTGGCAATTTCATCCATCGGCAACGGCGTAAAAATTTTAAGGAAACGTACTACATCCGCATCCTCTGTATTGCGCCAATATTGGTAAAAGTCAAAATGCGACA
>QKJH01000075.1 GCA_003250865.1 Alphaproteobacteria bacterium
AATCCCAATCGGTAATAAATTTGCTGGACACGGAATAATCAACCAATTCCTCATCCCCGCGGATGGCGTGGAACAGAACGTCCGGCATCTCCTTTTCGTACTGGGATTTAATCCAGCCGTCTTTACGCATCTTGCGTAAAGTAACAAGGTTGCGCAACTCTCCCTCCAAAGAGGAATTAAAGGAAATTTCCATCATACGGTTATCAATGTCGTATGACGTCTTTGGCGTGCCCATGCGGATAACGGGATTAATATGAATAAGAAGCAAATCCTTGGTTTTATTATCATGAATTAATGGTGCCAAAACCGGATTCCCCATAAAACCGCCATCCCAATAATGCCAGCCATTGATATTGACCGCATGGTACAAAAACGGCAAGGCCGCCGAGGCCATCATAACATCTTCGTTCAACTCATCTTTGGTAAAGACACGTGCATCACCCGTTTCAACACAGGTAGCACTGATAAAAAGATTGACCGGAGACGTTTTTACAGCAGAAAAATCGATTTCCTCACGGATAATACGACGAAGCGGGTTAAAATCGGCCGGATTAAACTGATAGGGCGAGAAAACGCGTGTTCCCATTTCAAACATCAGAAAGGTCGGGTGCTCGGTCATCAGGCCACGCGGCATGAATTTGTCCCACGGCATTTGTTTAACCGGTGAATAAATTTGTCCATAGTTGCTGACCTGTTTCCAGACCTCGCCCAGTACGGTGCGCGCATCTTTGGCTGTTCCCTTGTCGGCAAAACCCGCTGCCAATGCAACGGCATTGATGGTTCCTGCTGATGTAGCTGAAATGCTATCAAACTCAATCCGGTCATCCTCGAGCAAAGCATCAAGAACGCCCCAGGTATAAGCACCGTGTGAACCGCCGCCCTGTAATGCTACATTGATTTTTTTCTTTGCCGATACGCTCTGCTTTCGGGCCATGATTGCCTCCTTCGCGTGTAACACTGATAAAGTGAGTCCGTGTGTCAAAAGTGTACACGTTTTTTTTTAGATTGAAAAGCAAACAACGCACTTGCACAATGGCACCACCATGCTAACTTTAGACCGATGAAAAAAGAATGGGCCGAAAAATACACGATACCCAAGGACGACCGTCACGTAGAAGAAGACGAGCCGTTTCGTCCGTGCGCCCATCCTGGATGCCCTAACCATGCCGCATTCCGCGCCCCGAAATCCCGTAAATCCTTGCGTGAATACCAATATTTTTGTCTGGAGCATATCCAGGAATTCAATCGGCAATGGGATTATTTCCGAGGTTGGTCTCCCGAACAAATCAATGAACAGCGTGCCCGCGATGCCGGCTGGGACAATCCGACATGGAAACCCGATAAAATGGGCGCTATTGAAGAACGGTTGCGCGCCGCCGCCGAAAAAATGCGCGGCAGTTTTCGCTCCGGCACTTCGGCCGGGGATGGTAGCTATGAAAAACAGCGTACCCGCTATGTTTCAGAAGAAGAACAAAAGCGGCGTGATGCCCTGTCCATCTTTGGACTTCAGGAAAACACAACCCTCAACGACATAAAAACCCGCTATCGCACTTTGGTTAAAAAGCACCATCCTGACGTCAACAAATCACCCAAAGCCGAAGAACGGTTTAAAATCATTGCCGAGGCGTATACACTGTTAAAAAAATGGTTCACCCGAACGGATTCGTAAAACCCATGACAAACTCTCCTGACACTACCCTAAGCGCCCGTGAGACATTCAACATTGATTGTGACTGGGATATTCCCGCCTTTTCCCAAAAGACAGAGCATGTCCCCGAAATTGACCCTAGCTATGTCTTTGACCGTGACACAACCATGGCCATTCTGGCAGGCTTCATCCATAACCGCCGAGTCATGGTTCAGGGCTTTCACGGCACGGGTAAATCCACCCATATTGAACAGGTGGCCGCCCGTTTGAACTGGCCGTGTCTGCGCGTGAATTTGGACAGCCATGTCAGCCGCATGGATTTAATCGGCAAAGACGGCATCGCCATTCAGGACGGCAAACAAATTACCGTGTTCAGGGAAGGCATATTGCCGTGGGCGCTACAGAACCCTTGTGCTCTGGTGTTTGATGAATACGATGCCGGCCGCCCCGATGTTATGTTCGTTATCCAACGCATACTGGAAAGTGACGGCAAGCTGACCTTACTTGACCAAACGCGGGTTATTACCCCTCACCCCGCATTTCGCTTGTTTGCCACAACCAACACGGTTGGGCTTGGCGATACCACGGGACTATATCACGGCACCCAGCAAATCAATCAGGGACAGATGGATCGCTGGAACATTGTTGCCAGCCTGAATTATCTTCCAGCTGAACAGGAAATGGCCATCGTACTGGCCAATGCTCCGGACTTTTCGGATGAACAGGGCAAAGAAACGGTGCGTAAAATGGTACAGGTGGCTGCCCTGACCCGCGAAGGCTTTATGGCTGGTGATTTATCCACGGTAATGAGCCCGCGCACGGTGATTAGCTGGGCAGAAAACACGACGATTTTCGGCGGTAACATCGCCCACGCGTTCATGCTGTCTTTTGCCAATAAATGTGACGAACTGGAAACCGCCATCCTGAATGAATATTATCAGCGCTGTTTCGGGAAAGAACTATAAGATAAATAATCTAATCATGTTCCAATACAGGAACGGGCGATACCGAAACAGAATTCTGTCCACCTGCACCAGCAGGGATAACGGGAAGGTTTGCGCGAACTGTAGCATTTTTCATTTCATCACGCATCGACAGACTATCCGAAGAACCGACATGCAAACCAACATCGCGCATCATGAAATCCATCGTGCTACTGGGCATAAAGTATGGTGTTTGACCATCGGCAGAGACATCGGACAAAGCAAATTCCGGCGCGGATACCTGTAGCTCTTGCGATTTCTTTTGGATGCAATCGACTGCGGATTGTGAGTATTGTCTAAACACGGCCTCGGTCAAATCCACATAGTTTGAAAGAACATTATATTCCTGATTACCAATAGTCACTTTTCCGGCCTGTTGCAAAATTTCATGCGTTGGTTCGACAAAGGTGGCATTGGCGGCATGTGTCCAAATATCATGGCTATCCATTTGGAAAACAAGATGATCATACGTATCCGTGAAGTCGGCATTTGTCATCAATTCCAGATAGGTATTGGACGCAGCCAAAAGTCGGGACGGAACATCCAGACGACCGCTCAGCTCTTCACGGTAAGCATTAAAGGCCTGAGCCATATAGTCGGACTTATCTGCCGTCTTGGTTTGAACATAGGCATCAACAAACGCTTTACCCTCTGCGGTATGTCCCCATTCATCCATCGCCATACAAGCCGTAACTTTGGCTGTTGCTTCTTCATTACGGCGGACATGGAAATACCCTTCGGGAGAGAAATACTGAACTTCGACCGGTTTTTCAGCCTTGTTGAGATAGTCATGCACGAAAAGACTGTCTTTGGTGTTATGTTTGACATGCCCCAGCTCTTCATACAGACACAGCACCGCCTCGGCCATCTCCGCCTTGTCGGTTGTCTTCTCATAGCGACCGTTCAGGGCTATTTGCCCTTCTTCACTGTTGTAATAGGCATTCAAATCAGTATTATAATCAAAGACCAAATCAACATTATGCTTGGCAGCCTGTTCCATCAGATTGCGCCCTATGTCGCTTTGACGAGCATAATCAACCAGCTCGGTCAATTTGCGTTGCGGCGGCGTGAAATTGTCTTTTTCAATATTGCTCGAAACATCAAACGTCACACTGTCCGATGACAGATGCTGTACCTCCCCTTTGGTCTGAGGGGTATTGGCAACGGGGTGCACCATAGCATTTTGAGGCGTATTTTCGCCCATGATACGCGCACGTTCGCGGGAAAAGCTGGCTACATTGGCCTTGGTCTCGGGAGCCTGTGCTACGGATGCGGGGGTAGCTTGCGTTGTGGTTGCTTTGGCTTTGGTAGTGTTTTCTTTAGCCATACTGCCATTCGAACCGTTCGTCTGGACAGAAGCCGTAAACAACCCCACAGCCGCCACAGTCGTCACAACATGGGTAACGGTTTGCTGAATATTCTCCGCTGCACTGGATACCATAGAGGCCAACAGACGCGGTAATTGTAACAAAAAGGAAAACACTTCCTCAATCCTGAACAGTTCTTATTTCGTTATTATTTTGCCATTAACATAACGCCAAATAGGACAAAAACGCAAGAAAAAACGCT
>QKJH01000033.1 GCA_003250865.1 Alphaproteobacteria bacterium
GCTGTAGTCATTCGCGGGCGCTCCTTCGGCTTGAATATTTTTTCCAGTTTAGAAAGGGATTTATGGTTTGACAACCCGATTCCCTCTCTTTTTGCAAAATAGAATTTTTTTCAAAAACAACTTGCAATTATGAAAACAATAAGTTACCGTGCCGCACAACATTATCCCATTTACATAGAATCCGATTGGGGTATAATGCGAGAAGGTGAAGCGGACTATATTACGCTATACGAGTCCATTTAGTGAGGAAAACTGTTGAAATGAGTTCTTCGGCACAAGATACCGTACATCTTGCCAATGACCACGCTGTTGCGGGGGATTCTTCCGTTGTGGCCTTTCGCCAGAATTACAGCGATATTGACAGCGCCACCAATGACCTTCTTATTCCGCAGAAAAACACACAAACAGCCTTAAAGTCCTTTTTGACTCTGGTTGAAGCCGATGCACGCAAAGCCGGCATTACCTTTGATGTTCGAAAAACCTACTTTCCTTCACCCTTGGAAAATTCCAGCCAATCGGACATGATGATGCAATTCGGCAATGTTACGCTGGCACGTTTTTCCTTTTTTTCCCAAGGCAAAGATTTATCGGAAATTCACACCAAACGCGGCAGTACACTTAATCCTAAGACATATCCGGTGGCGTTATCCATTGCGCTGCGCACACCTGATGAAATTGCCTATGAATTCGGTTTGGATAGCGAAAAGGATGCCCGAGGCATTACCGCCCTGACCCGCCCGTTCAAAATCATGTTGGAAGGCCAGCCTTATCAGTTCGGATTTGAAGAAAACGGCGCCATCAGCAAACAGGAATCGCAAGTCAGCCGGCTTCACGACCACTTCAATACCGTGATTGCACAGCTGCTATTCGCCATGCGCCAATTGGGCATTGAAAAGCGCGAACCAAGTTTCGTGGCGCGCCTGACGGAAAACCAAGGCTAAGCGGCCTTACTCTCTTCCTTATCATCAATCAAATGCAAAAAAGCACGTTCCAGACTCTCTTGCCCTGTCTGTTTTTTCAATTGAGTAGGCTTGCCGATAAATTGCAGCCCCTTATTGTGAATAACAGCCATTTTATCGCACAGTTCGTCCAAATCGGCCAGAATATGAGAACACATCAGCACGGTTTTACCGCGTGAGTGGTAATGGGCGATTTCATCCTTGACCAGAACACGTGCCCGCGGATCAAGCCCGGTCATCGGCTCGTCCAGAATAAGTAGAGGACAATCCGTCAAAAGTGTAGCCATCAGCCCCAGTTTTTGACGCATTCCTTTGGAATAGGTTGTAACACGCCGAGCCAATGCCGCCTTATCCAGATGCAGCCTGTCAGCGATTGCATAGGCCTCGTCCATGGAATAACTGCGTTCGTACAGCGATTGCGAGAATTTTAGAAACTCGTGCCCGGTAAGAAATGGCGGCGGTTCAAATTTTTCGGGCAAAAAGGCCAAATTCTTTTTCCCCTCCATATTGTCGGGCTTATTGCCAAAGATTTTAACCGAGCCTGTATCCGGTTCTTTCAAACCCAGCAGAATCTTAATCAGCGTCGTTTTACCAACACCGTTCAGACCAACCATGCCGACCGTTTCTTTGGAGCCAACTTCAAAGCTGACACCGTTGAGAACAGAATTTTTACCGTAACTGGCCGAAACATTATCAATGATAATGGGCGCATTTTCTTGTTTTTTTGTCATCGTTTATCCCGGAAGCAAAAGACCCGTATCAAGATGGAAGCGTTGATGCGGCTTTAACGTGAACACAACAACGCGCTGTTTAATCACATCATGCCACTTGATATTGATATAATCTTTGTGCACAACCAAATCAATAACTCTTTCAGGAATATTGTTGGGCGTGATTTTTTCGTCATTCAACCAAATTGTCCAGTCATTGGAGTCAATATAGGAGATACCAGCCAAAGAGATATAGCGCGGCCCGGATTCGGTTGGATTATCCTCGTACGAAGATTTCGATTGCAATATGCCGCGCCGTGCCTGCATTACCGCAATAACCTCGTTCGGCAGGAAAAATAATGAGTTTTTGATTTTCCAATCTTTGTCATTATCCAATACCAGACTGCTTTCATTGGCAATGACAGGCTGTTGCTCCGCAGACTGCGCCATAGAGGCACGATTGGACAGTGCAACAACCAATCCGAAAATCAGTACGGCACCGGTAATCTTTGCTGCATTCGAAAGATAATTCTGTTTCATTTTATATATCCTTTACCCTGCCTAGTATGTCTGATTAGGTGCAACACGCGGTGAAAGCGTTACCCAGTCATATTCGAGTTCAGCTTCAACAAGAGGCTGCACAATTTTTCCTTTGGCAATCTCTGCCAGTTTTTCGGAATCCAGTTGCATGTCAGTACGGTTTACGGACAGCTTGCGTAAAACAAGAATGCCAGGAAGCGTATCTTCAAAATATTGCACAAATCCAAATGTTTCCAAATCCAGTGTGGAACCGATTTCCAATTTGATGGATGTCTGCACCTCTTCATCCTTGAATGCCATCATGCGGTAATCATTTTGAGCATGCTGCAAGGGGCTAAGCTCATACTGAACACTCGACACATTAGATTTTACACGAAAATAATCAATGAGCTTACGGGCAAGAATACGGTCTTGCTCACCGACAAAACCGCTGCTCACAACATTCTCATACAACCCTTCATTTTTCTTGTATTCTTCAAGCAATGCCGGCATCCCCTGAATCTCGCCGCGCAAACGGCTAATCTCTTGCGAAACCGATTGCACCTGATTATCCACTCTCTTTGTTTCGGGTTCGAAATAGAGGAAGATTGCAGCAAAGACAAGCGCGTTCAGAACAATCAAGATAAAAAGCTTAATCGTTCTAGCTTTACCGATTACGTACAACACATCATGAAAGTCGTTCATCGTGCCTTACCTTTCATTTCGACAACCGTCATATCGGTTTTCATTTGATCCATATTGACATTACCGACATTACCGGAAACCCCCTGAAGCGCTTTTTCAATTGAAACATCCGCGCCAGCTTCTTTGGGCACATCAATTTCGTAGTTTGGAAATTCCGTCCGCAAATTGCCGATAATCTTTCGCGTTTCGGCTTGTGCTTTTTCCATGTTCAACTCTTCGGGGAATTGGATGGAAACGGTTACCTTGACATCCGGATTAAAGAGCGCTTCCTGCCCCGGCATAATTTCGCCTTTATCATTTTTCGGCTCAATCTCCAGCGATTTGACCTTGCCGCTTTGCCCCAACGCCTTGAACACGCCGTTGGCATAATAGGCCCAGTCAATGCTGCGGTTCAATGTCTCGTTATAAGCAGACAAATAGACTTTCACCTGTTCCGGCGGATAGGTGAGAACATCAAACATTTTTGATTTTTCTGCGTGTTCTGTATTCAAGGTGCGGCGCTGTGTTTCCTGAATAGCCAAATCATTTCCTGAAATAATTTTCTGGTTAAGCAGCATGCCGGCATAACCCAAACCGCCAAGAAAGGTAAAAATAAGAACCGTTGATAAGAGGCGCGCAACCAGACGCGGTACTTTTACACTGGACAGCATCTTGAAGTTAAGCGGCAATATGCGCTTCGGATTTGCATCAATCCATGCAGCATGAATAATACCCGCCGAATTGGCCTCACCGTCAAAATCGCTCGCTGTCAACTTCCGCTTCATCAGCTGTAACGCTTCAGCGGGCGTTGGTGTGGCCAAATGGCTAACTTGCAGTCCCGCGCCGTGCAAAAGATTGGCGTCATTGGGCGAACAAATGGCAATAACATCGACACCATCCGACGGCTGATAGCCGAAGCGAGCCAGATAGGTCAAGGTTGATTTAAATTCCTTGATGATCTCGCCGGCAAGATTCGGGTTTTTTATCAACCCGCTTCCCAGTGGTGTCAAACGCGTTAAAGCCAGCTCATTGTTGCGCACGACAATCTGGCGCAAACCACCTGTGCGATTGTAGGTAATCAAAATAGTCCACGCATCCGCTGCTTCTTCTTTTGTGCGAATCCCTTTGAAACATTTATCGGCCAATTCTTTGGTCAGCTCGACACCTTCAAGCGGCAAGAGATACAAACCACCAATGGATGCTTTGGTATCTTTAAGCAAATCGACAATACGTTCCAGCTCACGGCACGGTGGAATAGATGTAAACAGATACATTTGCCCCTTGAGCGAGCCATCCTTTGGTGACCGCTTCAAATCCACCGCTTCG
>QKJH01000115.1 GCA_003250865.1 Alphaproteobacteria bacterium
TTTCCGTTTGTGTTTGGGGAACAGCTTCCTCTGCCACAGCGCCTTCCGGCGTTTCAATCGGCGCTTCAACAATCTTGAACACAGCCGGCGGCGGTGCAACCTGCTGATTATAATAATCCTGTGAACGGATAATGTAATCTCCGTCGCCTTCGAGGACGGTATCGGTATCGCGCGGCACCACAACTTCAACAGGCGGTGGCGGTGGCTGCTTGGGTTTTTCAGCCATTGTTTTCGTAGCCGGTTCGCTCTTGATAACCGGCACTTCTTCTTCATCGTCAAACAGCACCATGCGCTTTTCGCCGCTAATCGTTTCTTCGGGGGATTTGAACTGTATACCCTGATTGGCCTTAATGCCCTTATCGGCAGGCGTTTCGCCCTCTACCACCATGTCGTCGGGTGAAATTTTCTTTTCCATGCCGTAAAGCTCGGTCATGGTAGGAATTTCGGGCAGCACATCCAGCTGACGATCCAGCCAATCCCACGCAAGAGCAGGCTGGGATAGCGCAAAAAAGACAACGGATGATAGCAAAATGTTTTTCATGGTACAATTTTTCAAAAAAAAGTTAGCAATTTACAATTACCACTTTATAATGTTGAACCATGATGGACAATACCAAAACAAACGAATCACAGGAAAATCTTCACGCGGATCAGCTAAGCCAGATGGCCAAGGATTATGTCCAGCTATGGCAAAAGCAGTGGGTATCAACCATGGCCGACCCGAAAACCCAGGAATCGCTGAAAGAATATTACCAGACAATTTCTTCCATGTACGAGAAAAACAAAAACTTTCTCAGCCAGTATGCCGAGGTCATGAAACATGCACAAGCATCAGCACCAGCAAATGCCGCCCAGCAATCCAACTCCAACCAATCCGGATCGGATGGGACCGCAGCCATTTATGCTACATTGGAGCAATGCCTTGATGTGCTTGAACGCTTCGGTGAACGCCTTACCGCTTTGGAAACAAGGATTGATAAACTGGAAAAATCATCTGGAAAATCAAGCCGAAAAACTGCTAAGTCAAAGCGCAAATCTTGATACATCCGCTTTTCTTGATGCCATTCACGAAGAAAATCTCGTACTACTGAACGATTTTCTGGAGGGCACGCGTAAATACCGCTTTCATCCCTATCAACGCAATGTCCGGGAACCGGCCATTTGCACCCGCTTTGATAACTCTGTGCTCTACCGCTATACGGACAAGGCCGAAAAGAACGGCACACCTGTTTTTGTCATTCCGTCACTGGTCAATAAATCCCATATTCTGGATTTGACCGAGGATTTCTCCTTTATGCGCTTTCTGACCACCCAAGGTTTCACCCCCTATATGTTGGACTGGGGTGAAGTCGGGAAGGAGGAGAAGACGTTCAGCTTTACCGATTACTATAATCAACGCCTTATTCCAGCACTCGATTACATCGCGGCACAGCATGACAATGCTCCCGTGCATACCATCGGTTATTGTATGGGCGGCACTATGGCTATTGCCCTATCCTGTTTACGTCCGCTTAAGGTTGCCTCATTGACGTTGGTGGCTGCACCATGGGATTTTCACGCCGACAACAAACTCAACGCCCAGCTTGCGGGCGAAGCCTATATTGTAATCAAGCCCTATGTTCAGACGCTGGGCTGGGTTACACCGGACTTGCTCCAGTTCTTCTTTACAGCTGTTGACCCGCTGTTTGCATTGAAAAAATACGGCAGCTTTGCCAAAACCGGACAGACATCAAAAGATGCTGAGCGTTTTGTTGCCGTTGAAGACTGGCTAAATGACGGTGTCCCGTTGGTGGAAAAAGTAGCCGAAACCGCCTTTGTTGATTGGTACCGTGATAACAAGCCCGTCAATAACCGCTGGCATGTGTGCAACACGGCCATTGACCCGGACGACTTGACCATGCCCGTCCATGTCATTTCAGCAAAACGGGATAGACTGGTTCCCGCAACATCGTCGATGGCAATCCCTGCACACATACGGTCGAATTCAAAAGAAAGTCTGTTTGATACCGGCCATATTGGCCTGATGGCAGGAAGCCGTGCACAAAATGAAATTTGGCCGGCAATTTCCGAATGGATTTGTGCAACTAAAAAACTTCGCACTGCACAATAAAAACTCTGTATTCCCTTACGTTTATCCTTGAAACTTGTATTGAGATATGTCTATAAAGATACCGGACACTTTATAGCCAATGTTTTGTATATTATATTCAGGAGAACTCCCCACCATGGAAAATATCGTTATTACTTCGGCCGTTCGTACGGCCATCGGCTCTTTCAGCGGTTCTTTGTCAACCGTCCCCGCCCACGAGCTTGGCCAAATTGTTATTACCGAAGCACTCAAACGCAGTAATGTTGCAGCGTCCGATGTCTCCGAAGTCATCATGGGCCAGGTTTTGACCGCAGCTCAAGGACAAAACCCGGCACGTCAAGCTGCTGTTGCCGCCGGCCTTCCGGTAGAAAGCACTGCCATGACAATCAATCAGGTTTGTGGTTCGGGATTGCGCTCAGTTGCTTTGGGTATGCAAGCCATTCTGGCAGGCGACAGTGAAATCGTCGTTGCAGGCGGCCAGGAAAATATGACCTTGTCCCCTCACGCCATGCACATGCGTAACGGCACCAAAATGGGTCCGGCTACGCTGGTAGACACCATGATTAACGATGGTCTGTGGGAAGCATTCAATAACTATCACATGGGCACAACTGCACAAAACATCGCCGATCAATATGGCTTTACCCGCGAAGACCAAGATGAGCTGGCCGCTACTTCCCAGCAGCGCGCAGAAGCCGCTATCAATGCAGGAAAATTCAAGGATGAGATTGTTCCCGTTGTCATTAAAACACGCAAAGGCGAGACCGTATTCGAACAGGATGAATTTCCGCGTGCCGGCGTAACCGCCGAAGCGTTGGGCGGTTTACGTCCTGCCTTTTCCAAAGAAGGCTCTGTAACTGCCGGTAATGCTTCGGGCATCAATGATGGCGCTGCCGCTGTTGTATTGATGAAAGAATCCGAAGCCGAAAAACGCGGCTGCAAACCACTGGCACGTATCGTGTCATGGGCCACCGCAGGCGTTGAACCGAAAATCATGGGTACCGGCCCTATTCCCGCTTCGAAAAAAGCATTGGAGAAAGCCGGATGGACGATTGCCGATTTGGATTTGATTGAAGCCAATGAAGCTTTTGCCGCCCAAGCACTTTCCGTTATCAAGGATTTGGGATTAAACACCGACATCGTTAATGTCAATGGTGGTGCTATTGCTCTGGGACACCCGATTGGTGCTTCGGGAACGCGCTGTCTTGTAACTTTGTTGCACGAAATGCAAAAACGTGATGCAAAAAAAGGTCTTGTGACTCTTTGCATCGGCGGTGGCATGGGAATTGCAATGTGCGTTGAGCGCATCTAAGCAAAAGAGGGGCGCACAAACAAGCGCCCTTTTCTCTACACAAAAAACAAGGATAAAAAAAATGTCAAAAAAAATTGCATTTGTAACTGGCGGCACACGGGGTATTGGCGCTGAAATTTCAAAATCTCTTAAAGAGGCCGGCTATATTGTTATTGCCAATTATAACAGCAATGATAAAGCAGCCGAAAAATTTAAAAAAGAAACCGGCATTGAGGTCATCAAGTTTGATGTTTCCAAATTCAAGGAATGTGAAAAAGCCGTTGACAAAATTCTGGAAGAACACGGCGCAGTTGGCGTTCTGATTAACAATGCCGGCATCACCAAAGACGGCTTCCTACACAAAATGCCGGAAGGTGACTGGGATGATGTTCTTAATACCAATTTGAAATCGGCATTCAACCTGACACGCTGCCTGATGCCATCCATGCGCGACAATAAATACGGCCGCATCATCAGCATCTCATCCATCAATGCGCAAAAGGGGCAATTTGGCCAAGCCAACTATTGCGCAGCCAAAGCCGGCCTTATCGGCTTTACCAAAGCAATTGCTTTGGAAGGAGCCCGCAGAGGGATTACGGCCAATGTTGTTGCTCCCGGTTATATTGAAACCGATATGACCGCTGCCATGCCGGCCGATGTTCTGACAAGCATCGTTTCCCAAATTCCGCTGGGTCGCATGGGCAGACCGCATGAAATCGGCTCGCTGGTTTCTTATCTTGCTTCGGAAGACGCCTCCTACATCACGGGCGCCGTCTTCTCGGTGAACGGTGGGCAATATTT
>QKJH01000176.1 GCA_003250865.1 Alphaproteobacteria bacterium
CCGCCATACCGCAGGCGTAACCCGAAGACCAAGCCCATTGGAAGTTAAAACCGCCCAGATGGCCGGTCACATCGACAACTTCACCAATGAAATACAGTCCCTCGACCGTGCGGCATTCCATGGTCTTTGATGATAGCGCTGTTGTATCCACTCCACCAAGCGTTACTTCCGCGGTTTTATAGCCTTCGCTACCGTTCGGGATAATCTGCCAGCGGTTAATGACCCGCTCCAGTGTTTCAAACTTGGCATTGGACAAATCCGCCAATGTTCCGCTGATACCGGTGCGCTCCAGGAGCATCAAAGCCAGCCGTTTTGGTAACACTTCAGTTAGCACCGTATGAATATCCTGCTTTGGTGTTTGATTACGACGCTGCTTCAACCAGTCAAACATATCGGTATTGGGTGCCAGATTAACGGTGATGGCATCCCCGTCATGCCAATAGGAAGAAATTTGTAAAACCGACGGCCCGGAAAGTCCACGATGGGTAAACAGCAGCCCCTCTCGAAAGGCGGTTTTTCCGCACGACACCACGGCATCCACGGCAATTCCCGCCAGAGGGCGTATCAATGACAGCACGGCTTCGTCAAAAGTCAGCGGTACAAGCCCTGCTCGGGGTTCAATGACCGGTAAGCTAAACTGTTTGGCAATACGGTAACCGAAATCTGTCGCTCCGATTTTGGGAATGGACAAACCGCCCGTGGCAATCACCAGCTTGTTACAGAGATACGCCATAGTATCCGTACAAACGCTAAACCCCTCATCCATTTTTTTAACGGACTTGACGCGCTCACCGGTACGGACTTCCACTTTGCCGCGCCGACATTCATCGAGCAGCATGGTGATAATCTGTTTGGACGAACCGTCACAGAACAATTGCCCCAGCGTCTTCTCGTGATAGGCAATTCCATGCTTTTCAACCATGTGGGTAAAATCATGCTGGGTAAATTGTGCCAAGGCCGATTTGCAAAAATGCGGGTTGTGTGACAGGTAATTGCTGGGTGACGCGTGAAGATTGGTAAAGTTACAGCGCCCGCCGCCTGAAATACGAATCTTTTCGCCAATTTTATCCGAAGCATCCAGCACCAGAACACGCCGTTGTCGCTTTCCTGCAACTTGCGCGCACATCAGACCGGCCGCTCCCGCGCCGATTATAATAACGTCATAATGATTGCTCTGCTGTTCATTCATACAATGCACTATAGGCATCTTATGCCCAAGAAAAAAGCCCCGATTTTACGGAGCTTTCTTTTTACCAGAAGGTAGAGAAATACGTAGAGTGTGCCTTTAAGGTATCACTTCCTGTCCCTTTGGTATTTTCAATGATATCTATACTGTTAACAACAGCGCCTATAGTATTGGATTCTGAACTTGTCGAAATCATGCCTTTTGTAGTCGCAAGTTTTGTTTCCGACTTTGAATGGGACGATCTAATTGAATAGTCGCTGTGGATACCAAACATTTCTTCCTGTTGTTTAATCATATCATTTACAGCCACTGAATCTTCCGCGCTAAATTCCATATCCTTAACATTATACCGTTCGTAAATTGCCTTTAGAATTTCCTTGCTGTGAAGTCGAAACTCACGCATTTGCTCGGTCGAGTCATTACGCTCATTAAATGTCGAGTTTTTACCTTTTCCAAATTCACTACTGTAGTCATAACGAATGGGAGACATCTTACAGGAACTTGTAATCGCTAATAATGCACCCAAAGTATAGGTTATTAATTGTTTTGATTTCATGATTATCTCCATCAACTTTCAGGAGATATAATAACAGCATTACAATATTATGTCAAATATTTTACATTCGATGGATATGAACGGTGATAACAGGATGTTTGGCAAGTGTCTGTTTTATATGGCGGCGAATGGCTACACGACCCGCTTCGTACACACTGGCATCACTCAGGCGTTTTTTATGATCCATTCTCATAATAGTGTGTTCAACCTGCTCCAGCATTTTTTGATGAAACCGTTCACGTTCGTTTTCATCATCAATTAATCCCATCGTATCAATAGAGGTTTGTTCAACCCGACCCCCTGTCATTAGTACCGAGAGTGAGGCCATTCCGCCCTCTTCCATTTTGCGGCGTTCACGAAGAGCTTGTGACCCCTCCACGTCCTCAATCAAACGATTACCGTCATTGGCCAAAACAACCGTTTGCAGATTAGCCACAACCCGCGCCCCATGTTCACGCGTTAGTTCAAATACTTCGCCATTATTGGGAACGACGATAAAGGGCACATTACATTCGCGTGCCAATTTGGCATGTTCGGAAATTACGGGATGATCGCCATGAACGGGAACGGCTATATGGGGTTTTACCCATTGGTAAAGCTGGCGCATTTCTTCCTTACACGGGTGCCCCGAGGCATAGATATTGGCTTTATGGGGTGTAATCAGTTTACATCCGGCGCGCATGATGGCGCTTTGCATGGCCATAATCAGCTTTTCGTTACCCGGTATAACCCGCGCGGAAAAGAAAAACGTATCGGATGGCTTCATACGGATATGCTGATGCGTCCCGTGAACAATACGCGGCAAAGCAGCCCGTCCCTCGCCTTGCGAGCCCGTGGCAATAAAAATGACTGTATCATCCGCCATTTCCAGAGCTTCCTGATATTGCACAGCATCCGGCACTCCGGCAAAATAACCCATTTCCTTGGCGATACCATAGCGTGTCCACATCGAACGCCCTACCAGTGCCACACTGCGTCCGACTTTTTCAGCGGCTAATATGATGTTTTTGACACGCGGCATGGATGAAGAGATACAGGCAATAAATATCCTGCCTTTGGCCTGTTCAAACTCCTCCACAAAACCTTCGTTCAACGTTCCTTCGGAAATGGATACCCCTTCGCACACCACATTGGTTGAATCTCCGATAAGAGCAAGCAGGTTTTCATTGCCCAATTTGATTAAACGTTCTGTATCCGTCTTCGGCCCCATTACAGGCTTATCATCCAATTTCCAATCACCGGAATGCAAAACGGATTCAACGCCAGCACCGATTAGTAGCATTGAACTGTCCGGAGCAGAATGGGCGGTAGGAATAAGCTCGACTTCAAACGTGCCCGCATTAAAGCGTCCATTCCCACTGACAATGGTAATGGGCACATTTTTCAAGTCTGTTTCCGCAAGTTTATTTTTTAACACCAGCGAGTCATGTTTTGTGGTGAATATGGGGCATTGCAGTCTGTCCCACAGATAATGGATGCCGCCGATATGATCTTCGTGCGAGTGGGTAACCACCAACCCGTCAATCTTATCCTTGTTCTCGGCCAAAAAAGAAACATCGGGCAAAGTGATATTGACACCGGGTGCGTCTTCATCAGGAAAACCAATACCCAAATCAACGATTAATATACGCCCGTTATAGAGGTACACATTGCAATGTGCCCCGAATTCGGCACAACCGCTTAGAGGAAGAAAATGGACTGTATCGGGCTTAAGGGAACTGGGATTGAATGCGTTCATGCTTATAACAGATTGGTTCCGCTTCCCATCACCGGTGCAAAGAAAACATCGGCCGAAGCGATTTTATGCACATCGCCGCCCGTTTTACGCAAAAGAAGAAAGCCGTTATTGTCAATATCTTCAAATACACCCGGTTCGGTCACACCATTTGCCAGACGAACAATAATCATTTTGCCCAAACCATAAGCGTGATCGCGCCAGTTTTCAAATATCTCTTCCGCGCTAAGTTGAGCATCGGCACACCATTTATTCATGGATTTGTCCAGCTCAGCCAGTACTTCGCGGCGTCCGGGACGAAATGTCGTGTAATAGGAAAGACAGGTCGCCGAGTTATAAGTGGCTTGTGAAATCGGTTGAGAACCATCATTTGCAGGAGAAGCAACAGCTTTCCCTTTCTCAGGAGCTTCTTGCATAATGCTGCCCTGAACATCCTGAGGGGCAAAGACCAGATTAAAACCAATCCCGATAATATACCAGTCCTGACCGCTGGGGTCGGTTTCCTTTTCAATCAGAATACCGGCGCATTTGGCACCGTCAATCAGCACATCATTCGGCCATTTCAACCCGACACGTTCATGATCGCTTTCATCCATGTACACGCCCAAAACATCGTGAATGGCCAAAGCCGAAGCAAAAGGAATGATATTCGGCGGCAA
>QKJH01000134.1 GCA_003250865.1 Alphaproteobacteria bacterium
GCGCCCATAAAAGACTCCGTCAACGGAACCATTACTTTTGTAAAGCCCAGCTATAATGGCAAAAGCTTTAATCATGTAAAGATGCTCATTGAAAAAGGCCGTATCATAAAGGCAGAAGCCGAAAATGAAGAACAAACCGCCCTTTTAAACAAGATGCTCGATATTGATGAGGGTGCCCGTTATTTTGGTGAGTTTGCCATTAATTTTCACCCACACGTCCTGCATCCTGTCGGCATTACATTATTCGATGAAAAAATCGCCGGCGGCATCCATCTTGCTGCGGGAGAGTGTTACGAAGAAGCATCCAATGGTAACCAATCAGCCAACCATTGGGACATGGTGCACATCCAACGCCCGGAATACGGCGGAGGGGAAATATGGATTGACGATGTTCTGATTCGCAAGGACGGACTGTTTGTTCTTGAAGAGTTGAAAAACCTTAATCCTGAGAATCTTAAAAAACACGACATCAAACCGGGCTCTTTAACGCTCTAACATGCTTCGCGTTCAAGCTCTGTCAAGAAACGGTGCATAAAATCAACGCGTTTCTGTGCTTCGTGTTTTGCTGCATCGGTATGCAACATTTCAGGCAGTTTGAACAGTTTGACAAAGAAATGGTCAACAGAATAAACCCCGTCATCAGGCGCACGGTGGCGACAGGTTGGGTCCTGTGCATCAAACAGCTCGCGACCAAGAGAACCGCCCACCGAGAATGTGCGTATCATGCCGATAACCCCCAGCGCTTCAAGCCGATCAGCATCTTGAACAACCTTTGCTTCGAGAGTTTCGCATGGGACATTTGCTGAAAAACTGTGGGCATGAATAGCATGGAATATCCCATCCAAATGTTCTTTTGGATAGTTGATAGCCTCCAATTCCTTAATCGCAGCCTGCGCCGAAAATAACGAAGCCTTGTTACGATCAAGAGAGTCTTTAGGCACGTCAATCAAATCATGTAACCATGCAGCAGGCAAAACGACGTCCATATTCGCACCTTCTTCTTCAGCAAAAACCGCCGCCCATTTTGCCACGCGCATCATGTGCCCCAAATCATGGGAAGCACTGCAGTCATAGCGTTTCACAATGGCTTTAAACTGTTCACCCCAATCAGTCATTGCTTTTCCTTTAACAGCAAAGTTTCAAGATAATGTTCTTTGATGCCGAACATTTTTTTCAGCGCATCAAATTGCTGCATTGTTTCTTTATCCATACCGTCTTTGTTTTTCACTGCCTTTTTTATACCGACAATCAAAACATTCTTGGGCGTATGTTCAGTTGCAATAAATTCAAAAACCCGTGTCTTATAACCGCAAGCCGTAAGCAAGATGGCACGCATCGTATCGGTCAACATTTCCGCCTGACGTTCTTTCATGATGCCGTGCTGGGTGATTTCACACAGCGCATTATCCGGATTGACCTGTGCACGGATTTGCTTGTGGCAACACGGTGCAGCTACCAATACTTTTGCTCCGGCTTGAATACCGCGGAACAACGCATCATCCGTTGCCGTGTCACAAGCATGTAAAGCAATAAGCATATCCAAATCCGATAAGGGAACATCTTCAATTTTTGCTGCAACAAATGATAAGCCGTCAAATCCTGTTCTACGCGCAAGGGCGTTACCGTCATCGACTAATTCGGGACGAAGCTCAACCCCGACGACCTGCGGGCAGGCATCTTGTACACGGGAAAGATAATCATAAAGAGCAAATGTCAAATAGCCCTTTCCAGCCCCCATATCGGCCACTTTTATTTCTTTTTTTTCAAAAGATACGTCTTTTAAGATACCGTCGATAATCTCGATATATTTATTAATCTGGCGGTATTTATCCTGCATGTCTTTTTTGACAAGCCCTTCTTGCGTTGTCACGCCAAGCGCATGAAGATACCGGTTTCCTTTTGCCGCAATCATCCGTTCTTTTATTTTATCGTGAGTCAATCCCGGCTTTGCTGCACTGGCCGGTTGGCGTTTTTTCAATTTGACTTTCTTGGCCGATTGAATAATCACATGCCAATCACCCGCCGTTGCCGCAATTTCAGCTTGGGAAAAATCGTCTTCGAGAGCATGGGCAATATAAGACAATCCCTCGTCCACGGTGTAGTTCTTGGTAATATCCTTGGTTTCATGGCGAAATACAAACGACAGATGATATCCGCCTTTTAGCATAACCGGCTTAATCAAAAGCTTTTTGACATCGTCATTATTGTGCCGTTTGTCATACAACTTTAAAGACTGCATGGTCTTGTTGCGTGCGCACGATGTCGTATAATTCAAAAATTCTTCAAGTTGATGATGCACCATTATTATTTTCCGGTCATGTCCTTAATGCTTAATAAAAGAAATTCTGCTTCGTGTCGGGAATGGGCATCGTCCGAAGTATCAATAAACTGGTTTAAATCATCCATGGCTTTTTCATACTCTGCCAAACGCGTATAAAGCACACCGGAGTCAAAATAAAGACGCGGCTCGTCCGGGGCAATTATCTTTAGAACATTCACCCACCAGAGTGCCTTGTCAAAATGCTCGTCTTCGATAAGGTGAAATTTGATGTGATTAACAGCGCGGATAAGAATATCGCGATTGGACATCGGCTCGTAATAACGGTAATCCAGCTCGGCATTAGGGCCAAGAATATCTTTGGCCAAGTTGCGCATGTCGCTGGCATCCACCAACCGTCCGTTATCAAACACATCGATAATCTGGCGTTGTCCCTGATAATCCATACGCATCAGAAAATGGCTGGGAAAGCTCAGGCCGCTGATTTGCCATTCCTGCGAACGTGCCGCGTGCATATAAAGAATACCGAGCAAAATCGGCAGTCCTTTGCGGCGTTCAATCGTGCGGAACAGATTGCTTTCGGCAATATTGCGAAACTCTCGCTTATCACTGGGGCAATAACCGAATTTGTGAAACAGAACACGATTAATCAAGTCAATCTGACGATGAAGAATATCACTGGGCGGGCCGTCAAAGATGGTTGTCTCCGCTTCTTCAGCCATAGTGGTTTCAATTTTCCCCAGATGTTGACGATAGCGCTCGATATTGACCGTCGGATTATCCGCCCACGCCAGAACCAATGCCGCATCAGCCAAGTTGATTTCGGCATCATCGACTGCCCCTATGGCTTTCAGCTCTGCTTCGATTTCCGGGGTCATAAAAGGTACTCCGTCATTAATGGAAACATCAATTGGCATGCATCGTTATTGCACAAAAACCGGCTCGCCTGCCGCCCCTTCGACTTGTGCCTCGGGCACAGCCTGATCGGGTACCGCTTCCTCTTTTAACCGGACATAGGAAACGACCCGCTGTACATAGGCAATATTGCGCGCATGGGCAATAACCTTCTCCAGTTCTTCCCGACTTTGGGCAACGCCCATCAGGTAAACGACACCGCCCACACAATCAATGCTGTAATTAATCGAGTAGATATCCTTGTCAAAAGTCAGCTTGGCGCGCAATTGCGTTCCAATCAGCGTGTCACGAGCATAGCCGGAAACACCTTCGCTTTCGGAAACGGTTATTTCATTCAGAACCTGTTTAACCCCCGGAGCCTGCCATGCCAAACGAACGGCATCCACACGTTGCTGCGGCTTTTGCACAACGCCCGTCAATAGCACACGACCTTCTTTAATCGTCATATCCAGCTTGCGGAACATTTGTGCATCGTGACGTATCCATGCATCATTGATGTAAAGCTGAATTTTGGCATCAGACGCGGCTTGTGATAATCCCCCCTCTTGCGCCGAGGCCACACCGACCGTGGCCGCCCCACCGGCAACAACACCGACCGGCGAACAGGAAGCATTCAACAAAAGCGGCGAACAGGCAATCGCAACCACCCCTAAAATTCTAACGGTTTTTTTCAAAGTAACAGTCATTTTCATTCCATGCATTGATAAGGTGAGTAACCAGAAAAAGATGATGGTTTATCATAGCATCAAAACGCATTGTCATGCCAGACCATTTAGGGTTTTGAGCCAGAAAAAATTCCGCAGCACGATAGATACGTCCTTTGCTTCTGCCGGAAATGGCATAAGCACCTTTTTCTGTCGTGGCATAGGCCTTAACCTCAACAAAGACCATTACGTTCCGGCGGCGTGCAATAATGTCAATTTCTCCGTAA
>QKJH01000114.1 GCA_003250865.1 Alphaproteobacteria bacterium
TGTTTATCTGAATGAAAAAACCGTTTCACCCTTGGCTGCGTCTTTTGGCGTTCCTTATATCGGCATGACTGCTGCCATTCTTATTCATTTGCGTGCGGATGGCTTGGTCGGGGTAACCGGTTCACCGATTGGCGGCATTTTAACATTGCTTTTGATAGTCTGGACAACCGATACGGCAGCCTATTTTGTGGGGAAGAATTTTGGTACGCACAAACTTGCTCCTTCCATCAGCCCCGGTAAAACCATCGAAGGGCTTGTTGGTGGTGTTCTAGCTGCTGCGATAGTGGGGGCATTTGCGGCAAAGTTCCTACTTGCCATCAATCCGATAGTCTTTTTTGGTGTTGGCGGTGTTCTGGCTATTGTGTCACAAGGCGGTGACCTGTTTGAGTCGGCGTTAAAACGCAGTATCGGCAAAAAAGATTCGGGTAATCTTATCCCCGGGCATGGCGGGGTTTTGGACAGGATAGACGGGCTGTTGGCTGCAACGCCGTTTTACATGCTATTTTTATCGTGCTATATGTAAGTTTCTCTTGTCTCGGTTGAATT
Organism: Alphaproteobacteria bacterium; assembly: GCA_003250865.1. Classification (GTDB taxonomy): domain Bacteria; phylum Pseudomonadota; class Alphaproteobacteria; order Micavibrionales; family SZUA-601; genus SZUA-601. The sequence goes on from QKJH01000114.1 coordinate 547, forward strand.
TTAACCTACAATAAACTGCACTTCACTAATAAGGGTTTTTAAGCATCATGGATATTATTTCCTCCGTACCGCATTACGTTATACCGTTTCTTGTTGTTCTTAGTATTCTGGTTTTTATCCATGAATTTGGCCACTATGTCGTTGCACGTTTGTGTGGGGTTAGGGTCAAAATCTTTTCCATCGGCTTCGGCCCTGAATTATTCGGGTTTAACAGCAAGTCCGGGACGCGCTGGAAATTCAGCTTGATTCCTTTGGGCGGCTTTGTCCAGATGTATGGTGACTCCGATCCGGCCAGCAGTGCCAATCAGGAAGAAGTCGAGCAAATTCCGGATGAGGAAAAACGCTATGCTTTTTATTACAAAAATGTCTGGCAGCGCATTTGCATCGTTTTTGCCGGCCCGGGAATCAACTTTATTTATGCCATACTGGTCATGGCAGTTTTGTTCTGTGTTCAGGGGCGCCCTTATACACCGCCGGTAATTGGTGGCATTGTTGAAAACAGTGCGGCTGCACAGGGCGGTTTTGAACCGGGTGACCGCATCTTATCGGTAAATGGTGAATCCATCGCCCGTTTCGAAGATTTGAAACGTCTGGTCACGGTTAATCTGGATAGCCCGATTGATTTCAAAATCCAGCGCAAAGATAAAGAAATCCATTTGAATATCAAACCGGAAGTTTTGGAAGAAAAAGATGCTCGCGGTTTTACGCAACGTATCGGTCGTCTTGGGGTTTTCTCCGCCGGTAAAATCGCTGTTGAAGAGCAGGGAATTGGACAGGCTTTGTTGGCCTCGGTTGAAGAAACATGGTCGATTACCACATCAACATTACATGCAATGGGGCAGATTATTGCCGGTGACCGTTCAACCAAGGAGCTGGGCGGTGTTATCCGCATCGGTGCTTATGCCAAGGATTTTTCGGATCGCGGTATCGCAGCTCTGATAATGTTCTCGGCCATTATTTCTATTAATCTGGGGCTGATTAATCTGTTCCCGATTCCGCTTTTAGATGGTGGTCACATCGTCTTTTTCCTATACGAAGCTGTTGCCCGCCGCAAATTACCTGAAAAAGTGCAACGTGCTGCGTACGGGCTTGGTTATGCGTTTATCATTCTGTTAATGTTGTATGCAACGTGGAATGACCTTGTACAATTGAAAGTTATTGATTATCTTGTAAAACTGGTATCCTAGACAAAGAATACAAGAGTAGGGGCTGAATTTTGACTATGAAGCATTTTATCGCCGTTATCACACTGTGTGCCGTCTGCGTTTTGGTACAAATACCGTTTGCACAAGCTGCGACCGGTACAATAGAGGCCATTGAAGTAACAGGCATCAAACGGATTGAGAAAAGCACCATCTTATCCTACATGACCGTGCGTGAAGGGGATGGCTTCAATAGTGCTGAAATCAATAACTCGCTTAAGTCTCTGTTTGCCACAGGCTTGTTTTCAGATATCAGTCTTATTCGTAAAGGCAATACGCTGATTGTTGATGTCATTGAGAACCCGATTATCAATGAAATTGCCTTTGAAGGAAATGAAAAGATTGAGGATAATGCCTTGCTCTCTGAAATCCGTTCACGACCGCGCGTTGTTTACACGCGTTCCCGGGTGCAAGAGGACGTCCGCCGTCTCGTCAATATTTATCAGCGTTCGGGACGGTTCTCCACAGCGATTGAACCGAAAATCATTGTGCTGGACCAAAACCGTGTCAATCTGGTTTTCGAGATTAACGAAGGTCAAAAAACATATATTCAGAATATTCATTTTGTCGGGAACAAGCGTTTTTCCGACAAGGTGCTCAAAAATGAAATCATTACGTCCGAAACGCACTGGTACAGCTTTCTATCATCAACCGACACCTATGATCCCGACCGTCTTAACTATGATGAGGAGCTGTTACGCCGTTTCTACCTTTCCAAAGGCTATGCCGACTTCAAAGTTGAATCGACGATTGCCGAGCTATCGCCTGACAAAGATGATTTCTTTGTTACGTTCGCCTTACATGAAGGGGAGCGATACCATTTCGGTAAAATCGACATTGAAAACCATCTGAAGGGCATCAATGTACAGGCGCTGCGCGATACGATTCTTATGAATGAAGGGGAATGGTATAACGCAACCATGGTTGACGACACCGTTTTGGCCATGACCGATATGGCGGCCAATATGCAATACGGTTTTGTCAATATCCGTCCGGTGGTTAATCTGGACAGAGCCAATAAAATCGTCAATATCACATTCGAAGTCAATGAAAGCCCCCGCGTTTTCATCGGCAATATCAATATCAAGGGTAACGTCCGTACCTTGGACAAAGTTATCCGACGTGAGTTCCTGTTTGCCGAAGGTGATCCCTATAACCAGAGCAAGATTAAAAAGTCCGAACAGGAAATTCGCAATCTTGATTTCTTTGATACGGTGAAGGTTGAGCCTAAGAAAACAGCTGTGCCCGACCGTGCCGACATTGATGTAACGGTCACGGAAAAATCAACGGGCGAGTTGTCCTTGGGCGGCGGTTTCTCGACCGAAGATGGTCCTTTGGCCGATTTCCACATTCGTGAACGTAATCTGATGGGTAAGGGGCAGGACTTGCTGCTTGGAACCACCATGTCGGGTAAAACGCAACAGTTTGACATCAGCTTTACGGAACCGTATTTCTTGAATCGTGATTTGTCGGCTGGTATCGACTTATACCACAAAACGCGCGATTATCAGGATGAAAGCTCCTATGATTTGAAACGCACAGGTGGTGGACTGCGTCTGGGTTATCCGCTCAGCCGTAACTGGCGCCAAACGCTGCGTTATTCGGCCTTAACCAATGAAATCATGGATGTCGAAGCCGATGCCTCAACTTTTATCAAACAGCAGGAAGGCCGCCGTGTTACGTCCAAAATCGGTCAGGATTTGACCTATGACGTGCGCGATAATATTATTGATCCGACCGAAGGCTTTGTCGCATCGCTGTCTTTTGATGTTGCCGGTCTGGGTGGTGATGCCCAATATCTGGCAACCGAGCTGAAAACGGCAAAATACTTTCCTGTCTTTGAAGAGTCCGTCTTTTCTGTAGGTGCGCAGGGCGGTTACATGGTGGGCTATGGCGGTGAAAATGTAACGATTGCCGAACGCTATTTTGTCGGCGGGTCAAAGCTTCGCGGCTTTGAAAGCGGCGGTATTGGTCCGCGCGATGCTGTTTCCACCGATGCGCTTGGCGGGAACCAGTATGTGGTTGGTTCGTTGGAATACTCAACACCGCTAGGTACGGCCAAGGAAATGGGGCTGAAATGGCACCTGTTTACCGATGCGGGCACATTATGGGGCTTGGATGATACAGGATCGAATATTCAGGATGAAAACTCCATCCGCGCGGCATCAGGTTTTGGTCTTTCGTGGCAGTCTCCGATGGGGCCTATCCGTGTTGATTTTGCCTTCCCGATACTTTCGGAAGATTACGACAAAAAAGAACGTTTCCGCTTTAGCTTTGGCACCCGTTTCTAGGGCATGCCCGATTAATGTTGATAGATAGTAAACAATAGGAAAATTCACAATGATGAAAAAAACGAT
>QKJH01000149.1 GCA_003250865.1 Alphaproteobacteria bacterium
TAGTTTCCGACATCATCGGAGCATCCCGGTTACTGTTGCGCGTAAAGCTGTTTAATGCGTTTTTCGATTACATCAGCCGATAGTCCCGACTTATTGCCACCTGTTTGTTTAACAATAGCCAGTGCCTGCTGGTAATAGGAGACTGCTTTGCCGGCATTCATCATTCTATCGGCCAAAACCGCACTATTATATGGATAAAGCGCGTTGGACGGATCAAGTAAAGCCGCCTTGTCAAAAGCACGCATAGCACGGACAGGATCTTTCATCTTACCGTAAACAACGCCTAACTGCCCCTGTATTTCAGCTACCTTCGGATTTTTAACCGCAAGATTTTCAAGCTCCAGAGCGGCCGTAATCGGGTCAACATCACCCACCAAACCAAAATAGTTCGTCAAAGCCTCACGATTCATCGGGTCACGATCAATCACTGCCGAGTATGCCTGCAATGCATCATCAGAGTGCCCCAGCAACATCAGCGATTTTGCTTTACCCATCATGGCAATTTCATTGGTTGGATCCGTTGCCAGAATATCATTGTACAAATCCAGAGCGGCCGTAAAATTACGATTAGCCACCGCACGGTTAGCGGCTTCAGCCAGCGCCCTATCGGACGAAGACGCAAAATTGCGCTCTACAATGACCAGTTTTTTTACTTTCGGGCGAACAACAACACTTTCACGAACAATATCGGCCGCAGTTGGGCTATACCCTTCGGCTTGAAGAATTTCCAACGCCGGATCGATTTGTTTCTCACCGCTAATCATTTCAGCAAGTTTTGAATTTTCCGGTGTATTAAGCCCCGTATCGCTGTCAGCATCCTTGGCGCTTTCTTCCAGAATTTTGGCAATCAAATCCTGTTTATCCATTTCACCTTTTTCTTCATCAGAATCCTGTTCGGCTGCTGATTCCAAACCATCTTGCGGCATGCCTGCGGCGGAGTTTTGAACAATAGCATCTGCTAGATTTTGAGCCGCATCATCTTCCGGCTCAACTGCATGGGCAGGTTCTTCAACTACCTCTCCGTCTTCGACCATGGCGGGTATTTCGGTATCCATGATATTTTCTTCAGAAGCCATCAAATCAACTTCACCGCCAATATCGCTGAAAGAACCATCCGATACCGGTTCATCAACTACGGGAACACCCATATCATCTGCTGCAGTTTCTTGAGCAGGAGGAACTGGCAACGGCATGCTTGGCGTGGCATCCTGCTGTGCATACATCGACACGGGCTGTTCAGCCGGAGCAATCATTTGCATGATAAAGTCACCGGCAAAAACAAATCCGCCAGCAACAAGAAGTAAAATAATCAATAAAATAGGTAATACACTGCTTTTTTTCTTGGGCGGCACATAGGATGGCATCGGATCACTGTCTCCAACCATTGTTTCCTCTTCAGACGGTGCAAAGTTTTCTTCTGCAACAATATCTTCTGCCGCTAAATCTTCAGGCTGCTCGTTATCACGCTCAGCTGAAATTTCGATAGCGCCATCGTTGTGCACTTCATCATCTGCGTGATCGTCAAACATTCCACCCAACGGATTTTCTTTATCTTGATCCATTTCTAAGGCGTCACCTGAGAAAAAATTAATGCTATTCCGACGCTACCATACACTCGTAATTATCAATTTTCCTTTAACAAACGGCAGAAAACACCTCTAACGTTTAGGCGCAGACACGTCCGGCGGCCGCACATAAAGCGGACTGACAGAAGAAAATGGCAAAGCGTTTTCCGAGCGAAAAATCCATAAATCCTTCATATCAACCGGATGCAAAACAGCCATTTCTACAGCTTCCGACAATTGAAGGGGCGATGCATCATCGGTAACAACAGATATATCACCACCATAATCATTACAAAAATTCCTTATTTCATCAGGACTTATATCTTTTATTTCAGACTCTTTCTTGAAAGCTTTTGATAAATACTGAACAAAATAGTTTCCCCTTCCCGACGCCAATGCAACAACGCAACCCTGTTTACCCGGATTATCCCGAAAATACCGATAGGCATAGCATTGTGTTCCCGTCATCCCCAAAAGCGGCGTATCAAACGGTAAAGCCAGAGCCTTGGCAGCAGCAATCGCCAGACGAATTCCGGTAAACCGTCCAGGTCCAACATTCACGACAATTTGGGATAAGTCTGCGGCTTTCATATCGACTTGCGACAAAACAGCCTCGATCATCGGCATAATTACCTCTGCCTGCCCATAGCGCATTTCCTTGAGCTGAGACACAAAACCATCCTGACTTCCTATGTACAATCCGACCGAACAGGAATCATAGGCTGAGTCAATAAACAGGGTTGCAGTCACGTTTCTATCCTTTTTCTTTTTATGGCGTATAGGGAGATATTCCCCAGCAGAAAACCAAACAAATATCGATTTATGTTGGCATAAATTGCCAAAAAGGTCTATCGTGTATCACGATTTAAATGGAATTAATTTTTAACCGGATATCATGAGAAAAATCGGCTTTGCATTTTTATTTCTTGCGCTATTGTTCGTGGCGAAATCGGCCGAAACAGCCGAACAAGCCAAACCTGTGCAACAGCCGACCATCCAAAAACAGGGGCACCACATCTTTGCATTCTTTGAAATCGGAGATTCGGCAGCCGAACCCGACAATACCATTTCCTCTGATGATTTTGTGGCGATTTTGAACGAGCTGGAGCGCGGCCGATATACCGTTACCTCCATTGCTTCGGTATTACAACCTCATGAGGGCGATATCCCTCTTGTCAGCTTGACATTTGATGGTGGTTACCGCTCGTTTTACGAGAACGCACTGCCCGTTTTAAAACAGGCCGAAATGCCTTTTACCCTATTTATTACTCCCGAGCAGATTAACCGAAATTCTCCACGCTATATGACATGGGAGCAAATCCGCGATGTTGCCGATTTGGATTATGCCACGGTAGCCCTGCAGGCAGATTATTATGTCCCTTTTCCCGTACGCGATGACAGCGACATCCGCGCCGGTTTGAACCGCGCCATTGGAACATTTGAACAACAGTTGGGCTTTAAACCATCCTATATTGCCTATCCATTTGGCATGTACGACGACAAAACACTGTCCATCGTATCCGAGTATAGTTTTTTCTTGGCAGGATTCGGCCTTAATTCCTCCGTTGTATCGCCGCAGACACCGCGTATGACCCTGCCGCGCTTTGCCTTGACCGGTGATTACGCTGATTTGAACCGTTTTAAAATGGTGGCAAGCGTTCTTCCTTTGCCGGTTTTTGATGCCATTCCGGGACGCTCCACCATCGTAGACAAAGATGCTCCCGATATTGGTTTTACAATTGATGATGCCGTAACCAATCCGGATAAACTGTCCTGCTTTGCAGGCGGAGTTGGCAAGATTAAGGTCGAGCTTCTGGGGCACCGCGCCGAACTGCGCTTTGACCAGCCGCTTATCGAGGGCAAACGCCTGCGTATCAACTGCACTCTTCCTTATATATCACCAGAAGACGGAGCGGAGAACTGGTACTGGTACGGACTTCTCGTTCAACCGCGATGAATTTTAAAACCCCATCACTTCACGAACTTCATTAACCTCGGGGACATGCTGGCGCAGGGTGCGCTCCACTCCGCCTTTGAGCGTCAATGAAGCGGCCGGACAACCTGCGCAAGCCCCTTGCAAATCGACATAAACCACGCCATTGATAAAGGAATGGAACTCAATATGCCCACCATGGCCGGCAACAAACGGTTTAATCTCGGCATCCAGAACAGCCACAATCTGTTTAATGATGGGATCCTTCATATCGTAGGACGGTTTTGTCTTCTTTGCTGTTTTTGCCACTGCCGGAACGCCGGAAAGAAAACAATCCATCAAACAGCCCAATATCAGCGGCTTTAAGCGCGGCCATATCTTGTCTTCGGCCTTTGTGATGGCGATGTAATCTTTTCCCAGAAATACGCCGGCAATCCCGTCTATGGCAAACAGGCGCATAACCAATGGTGACCGTGTGGCTTGTTCTGCCGTTTTGAAATCGGCCGATCCCTTTTCCATCACGACAGAGTCTGGATAGAATTTGATGACATTCGGGTTTGGCGTATTTTCCGTCTGTATTAGCATGCTAAAAAA
>QKJH01000001.1 GCA_003250865.1 Alphaproteobacteria bacterium
CTTCCGGGTCAATGTTTCCGACATTACAGGTAGGGGATTATATTTTTGTATCCAAATATTCTTACGGCTATTCGCGCTATTCGTTTCCCGGCGGAATTGCCCATTTTTCCGGACGCTTTTTCTATAAAGAGCCGGAGCGTGGCGATATTGCCGTATTCCGCAAACCGCATGGTTATGTTGATTATATCAAGCGGATTATCGGTCTTCCGGGGGATAAGGTGGCCATGATTGATGGCGTCTTGCACATTAATGGTAAGGCTGTACCGCGTACGTTAGCCGGTACCTATAATGTCAGGGGCGTTGCCAAAGCCTATTTTCGCTATGATGAAATTCTGCCCAACGGTAAAACGCATGAGATTATCGAGAAAAGCGATAGTGAACCGTTGGATAATACGCCAACCTTTGTTGTGCCGGAGGGAAGCTTCTTTGTCATGGGCGATAACCGTGACGGGTCGCAAGATAGCCGCGTTGTCACGGAGGTCGGTTTTGTTCCGGCGGAAAACCTGATTGGTCGCGCCGAAGTCATTTTCTTTTCACTGGATGACGGGACACACGCGTGGGAACTGTGGAAATGGCCGTTTTCGGTGCGTTACAAACGGATATTCCAGGCACTTAATTGATAAAAAGGGCGGCCATGTCGAATTTCGAAAAGCTTGAAACGATACTCGGCTATTCATTCAAGAATAAGCAGATTTTGTCACGCGCAGTAACGCATACCAGCATGATGGTTGGTGGCGGTCAAGTCGACGCCAGTTATGAGCGGTTGGAATTTCTGGGAGATCGTGTTTTAGGACTGGTAATGGCTCAATGGCTATTGGACGTTTTTTCACAAGAGAACGAAGGAGCGATTGCCAAACGCCATGCCGCTTTAGTATGCGGTGAAATATTGGCAAAAATAGCCAATGAGATTGCTCTGGGACACTATATCACCATGTCCGAAGCGGAAAAGAAATCAGGCGGACAAAAGAAAGAAACCATTCTGGCAGACTGTATGGAGGCTCTTATCGGTGCCGTATATAGTGATGGTGGCCTGATGGCTGCGGAAAAAATGGTTAAAGCACTGTGGAACGAGCGTATTCATGAAAGCCTGAAACCGCCGATAGATTATAAATCGGCGTTGCAGGAATGGCTGCAAGGACGCGGTATGGGGCTTCCTGAATACCGTTTTATTGATCGTGAAGGGCCTGACCATCAACCGGTTTTTACTGTTGAGTGTCATGTTGAAGGGCAAGAGATTGCCGTTGCTGTTGGGGAAAGCAAAAAGGCGGCTGAAAAACTGGCGGCTGAAAGAATGTTGGAACAACTGGAAGGTAAGTCAAAGTGACATCCGAGGAAATAAAAACCCGTTGCGGCTTTGTGGCGCTGGTTGGGGCAACCAATGCCGGTAAATCGACATTGCTCAATCGTCTTGTCGGTGAAAAGGTTAGTATTGTCTCGCGCAAAGTGCAAACGACGCGCTCACGGGTCTGCGGTATCGTTATTCGTGATAAAACGCAAATCGTGTTTGTTGATACGCCGGGTCTGTTCGAGCCGAAAAAGCGCCTTGAGCGTTCAATGGTGGATGCGGCGCATAAAGCGGCGGACGAGGTAGATGTTGTGGTTCTGGTGGTTGATGTATCGAATCCCAAGGTATTTGAACAACATGAAAAATTCATGGCAAGGTTAAAGGATGGCGGAAAGCAGGCTGTCTTGTGCCTTAATAAAACGGATGCGGTGGATAAAGACATACTTCCCGCCTTGGCGGAGAAGTTCTTTCAAACCGGCGTGTTTAGTGAGGTTCTGATGCTGTCCGCTTTGAAAGGTAAAGGGATTGATGGTCTAACCGATTTGGTTGTCGGAAACATGCCGGAAAGCCCGTGGCTTTATCCCGAAGATATGGTATGCGACATGCCGATGCGCTTGATGGCTGCCGAAATTACACGTGAAAAAATATTTGATCGTCTGCATCAGGAACTCCCTTACGTCATTAGTGTTCAAACCGAAGCGTGGCAAGAAGACAAAAAACAGGTCACGATTGAACAAACCATATTTGTGCAAAAGGACGGACAAAAAGCCATTGTTCTGGGTAAGGGAGGGCAAACCATCAAGGCCATAGGCATGGCAGCCCGTAAAGAGCTTGAAAATCTGTTGGAAAAACACGTTCGTCTTAATATCTTTGTCAAGGTACGCGAGAAATGGATGGATGATCCGTCACACTATGCATCGTGGGGGTTGGACTTCAACGTATAAAAAATACGGGTTGTGTATTTTTCTGCTTCATATTAACGATTTCTAAGTTTTGTCACATTAAATTAGCTTTGAATTATTGTAAGTAATTAAAGTATGGATGCAGATGTCTGATTTTGACGATGAAGAAGCACCTTTCTTGTCTGCGGATAATGAATCCCTTTTGGGTGACGTAGACTCTCAAGGGGAAAGCTTGCTTTCCGAGGAAGAAGATGATGATTCTTCCTCAAAGAAGAAGGTGAACTTTTTCAAGAAGAACACGGATTCTAATAATATCGTTCTTGGTGAACGATACGTTATTCATACTCAAGAAGTTTATTCAAACTTTGAGCATACATTTGCAGATTCCTACATCGTTTCGGATGTGAACGATTCCGAAAATGACTATGTCGGGGTGGTCATGAAAGACCGATATCCTGCACGATATAATGTTTTGTCTCCTATGGCTCAGATTGACGGCAAAAATATTATCCCTCTGATTGATTGGGGAACGGTATGGTGGCCGGATGACAAATGTTTTAGGTTTGTCCTTATTTTCCGCAAGCCGCCCGGCAAAAAAATCATGGATAACATGTCGGTTGAGTTTGAGGCGTATAATGAAGATACGCTGCGGTTTTCGATTATTAAGCCGCTGTTGCATACCTTGATGGAAATGTACGATAAAGGTGTTTCGCACGGCTGTATCAATCCCAGCACCCTTTATAGGGTAACTTCGGATGGCTCGGCTGCTGTGCTTGGGGAATGTTTGTCCGGGGCACCTGGAATTAATCAGCGTTGTTTGTTTGATACGGTTGAGCGCGCTATGTGCGATCCGCATTGCAAGGGAGAGGCTCAGGCGCGCGATGATGTCTATGCGCTGGGTATGACGGTGGCTGTTTTGGCGCGCGGGCGTAACCCTTTGCGGGGGCGTGAAGATGCTGAAATCATCGAAATGAAAGAAGAAAAAGGTAGTTTTGCCTTGATGACCGAAGGGGTTCGCCTCAGCCCTTCTATTTCGGAATTTCTGCGCGGAACGTTGGCCGATGATTATGCCAGCCGCTGGGGACTGGAAGAGATTGCTTCGTGGCTTGATGGAACGCGGTTACCGCCTAAACAAAAAGGGGTCGCCCGAAAAGCAACACGTGCTTATGAATTTGGTACAAAGAAATATTGGCGTGCTCGCGCTCTGGCTTCTGATTTAACTCTTAACCCTGAAAAATCGGTAGAAATCATTGAAAATGGCAGTATTGCCCAGTGGCTTTCACGCGCTTTGAATGATCAGAAAATGGCGGATGCGCTAACAGAGTCAATTACCAAAGCGCAGATGAGCGGCCGCGGCGAAGGCTATGCGGAAAGATTGGTTACTTTAGCCTGCATGGTTCTTGATCCAGTGGCTCCTATTCGATACAGAGGCATCAGCGTGCTGCCACATGGTATTGGTTGGGCGTTGGCGCATGCTTATGTCGAAGGTCGTCCAATACAAAATTTGTCTGAAATCATCCGTGACCGGTATGCGTGGTTGTGGCTGAATTTCAAGGAAAACATTGCCATTGATACGCAGGAGCTTATTCGTAAATTTGATAATGCTTCCAAGGTTATTTCACGCCGAGGTGTTGAATATGGTATAGAGCGTTGCTTGTACGAATTGTCGCCTAATGTCCCGTGTATGAGTGAAAAAATGAAGAGCTATTACGTCATGGAGTGTGACGATTTGTTGCGGGCACTAGACGATATTGGCGAAAATGCCATTAAACAGCGTATGAATATTGTCGAAAAACAGCTTTTTACATTTATTTCCGTGCGCGACCGCAAGGATTTGGCGGGTATGTTCCGTTTGATTGAAAGTGTTGATAAAATTAAAA
>QKJH01000022.1 GCA_003250865.1 Alphaproteobacteria bacterium
TTCGGTGAATAACACAGTAAAAAACATTTTGATTTGGGGCGTCATTTTGGTCGTCCTTCTCTCCGTTCTTAACATGTTCCAAACAGCAGGCTTTTCGGGTCAGAACAATGAAGTTGCTTATAGCGATTTTCTGGCCGATGTCAATCAAGACAAAGTTATTGATGTTGTGCTGGAACGGGACGTTATTCACGGCTCATACAAAGATGGCAGCAAATTCATCACGTTAAAGCCGGACGGCACAGATGTTAGCAAAACCTTGGTTGACAAAGGCGTACGCGTGCAGGTTAAACAGCCCGATGACAGCCTACCCTCGCTTTTTGGTATTTTGCTGTCATGGTTCCCCATGCTTCTTCTTATCGGAGTGTGGATTTTCTTCATGCGCCAGATGAATGCCAAAGGCGGCGGTGGTGCCTTGGGCTTTGGCCGTTCCAAGGCCAAGATGCTGACCGAAAAGGAAGGCCGTGTAACGTTCGAAGATGTGGCCGGCATTGACGAAGCAAAAGATGAACTGCGCGAAGTTGTCGACTTTTTGAAAGATCCACAGAAATTCCAACGTTTGGGTGGCAAGATTCCAAAAGGAGCTCTGTTGGTTGGCCCTCCCGGCACCGGTAAAACCCTGATTGCCCGCGCCGTAGCCGGTGAAGCCAATGTACCGTTCTTTACCATCTCGGGCTCGGACTTCGTTGAAATGTTTGTCGGCGTTGGTGCCTCGCGCGTACGTGACATGTTTGAACAGGGCAAAAAAAATGCCCCATGTATCATCTTTATTGACGAAATTGATGCTGTCGGACGGCACCGCGGTGCCGGATTAGGCGGCGGGAACGATGAACGCGAACAGACCTTGAACCAACTATTGGTTGAAATGGACGGCTTTGAATCCAACGAAGGCGTTATTCTGATTGCAGCTACCAACCGTCCGGATGTTCTTGACCCCGCCCTGCTGCGCCCGGGTCGTTTTGACCGTCAGATTGTCGTACCCAACCCCGACATTACGGGCCGGGAAAAAATCCTGAAAGTACACATGAAAAAAGTACCTTTGGCCGATGATGTCGATGCCCGCGTATTGGCGCGCGGCACACCCGGCTTTTCCGGTGCCGATTTGGCCAACTTGGTCAATGAGGCTGCCCTGCTTGCTGCACGCAAAGATAAGCGCGTGGTTGACCAGCAATGTTTTGAAGAAGCCAAGGATAAGGTTATGATGGGCGCTGAACGTCGCTCGATGGTAATGACGGACGAGGAAAAGAAACTCACCGCCTATCATGAGGCCGGACACGCCGTTGTCGCCTTGCATGAACCGAATTCCGACCCCATCCACAAAGCCACCATTATTCCACGAGGACGGGCTTTGGGTATGGTCATGCGCTTGCCCGAAGGAGACAGGGTTTCCATTGCTCTTGCCAAATTGCGTGCTGATATGGCTGTGGCAATGGGCGGACGTATTGCCGAAGAAATGATTTTTGGTGCAGAAAAAGTCACAACAGGTGCCTCGGGCGATATTCAGATGGCCACATCTATGGCACGCCAAATGGTTACTGAATGGGGCATGAGCGATAAACTGGGCAATGTCCGGTACAGTGCCGGTTCCAGTGAAGAGGTCTTTTTGGGTCATTCCGTTACGCAAAACAAAAACCACTCTGATAAAACCGCCCAACTGGTGGACGAAGAAATCAAACGCCTGATTGACGAGGGTTATGCCCGCGCCAAAGCAACGCTTACCAAGCATAAAAAACAGCTTGATTTGGTTGCAAAGGCTTTGTTGGAGTACGAAACACTCAGCGGAGATGAAATCAAGGACTTGATAGACGGCAAAAAATTACAACGCACACCGGAGGAAGCCCCTCCCAAACCGCGCAAAACCCGCCGCCGTTCAACCATTCCGGCCAGTAACTGATATACTGTTCATTGCCCAGACAATAAACAACATCCTCTTGTAGGGAAGAGGATAAAATAGCGCTCGGCATCAAAAATTCAGGAAATTGTTAATCAAATCCATGCTACTATCAGCGCGAAAACTCATAGTAGAATCAGGGATAGGACATTTTTCTATGACCAGTGATATTTTAATTATAGGCCATACCGACAGCGGTAGAAGCAGCGGTTTAAATCAGGATGCGCACATTATTACCACGATGGGTGCCCACCCTCATACGGTTGTTACGGCCATTAAAGCCACACTGTATGAAGACGAAAATGAAAAACCGTTGGTAGAAATCGACCCGGATGTCATCGAAAAACAAATGACTATCTGTTTACAAACCCGTCCCATTCACGCCGCCAAAATCGGCTATCTTGGAACCATTCCTGCCATTGAAAAAGTCTCCGCGTTGATTGCTAATGCCAAAAAAAACCAGCATCTTCCTATCGTGGTTGACCCCATGATTATCGGTGTAAATCGAAGCTATATGTACGATAAGCCAACAATTGATGCCCTCAAACGTGATTTGTTCATTCTTGCGGACATTATCATTCCTTCGGTAGCCGAAGCACAAGCCATGACCGGCATGGAAATTCAAACCATGGATGATTTGCGCCATGTCGCCGATATGCTGCTTACTCTTGGACCAAAAGCCGTTTTTGTCCGCGGTGCCCAGTTTGAAAAGGGGACTGTTGTTGACTTGTTGGCTACCGATAGTACCCAACTGGCCTTTAACACACCCATTTTACGCGCGTTTCACAATGAAACAGCCGACAAAGGGAGCATTGCCTCGGCCGGCATTGCCATCGGGCTTGCCCATAACTGGCCCTATACGCGAACAATTGAACATATGTTGGATTATGTGCGCCAAAACTTCCTTGAAGATTTGTAAAAAGAAAAGATTCACAAAATGCTTGAATTGTCGCATTCTTTGTGGCAAAACTGCATAACTTCCGAATGGAAGTTCATTCTATATGGAGAGGTGGCCGAGTGGTTGAAGGCGCACGCCTGGAAAGTGTGTATGCGTGAATAACGCATCGAGGGTTCGAATCCCTTCCTCTCCTCCATAAATAAAACCCTACCCTATGGCAGTTTTTTTTATATCTGCAAGCGGCTCAATGAAACCTTGTCATTATCATCAATTTTGATTGCGATGACGTAAGGATTGTTTGGTTTGTGGCTGTTTCCTGCGGCTACGCAAATGGTATTGCCAATATTTTCATGGCATTTACCGGTCAAATCGACACACTCATGAATATGGCCATGTAGCGTCATTAGATACTGGTTTTCTTCAATTGCCTTACGAACGGCATTACTTCCCACATGCATATTCTCACGGTTATAATCACATACCGTTTCAAACGGAGGAGCATGGGTAACCAATATCATCTTGGACGCATCCTTACCCTTGGTCATATCAGCGATGTCTTCCTCGATTGAAGAATGCTCTAATACCTCGTCCAAGGAATAAGGAACAAGTTCCAAACCTTTACTAATAACCCCCTCATGACGGGTATCGGGTCGAGCCGAAAAATCCCTATCACTTGCCAAATCACGCTTTTCCCAACATTTATACTCAAATGGGGTTGATGGAACATAGGTATAGCCTGCGATAAGATGACCGTCTTTGGACAAATACGGAATCTCGTCAATCATACGATATCGATGGAAATCCTGCCCCTCGACCATCAAGTCATGGTTGGAACGAAAATCATCATTACCCATGATAAACAACACGTGAACGTTGCTGACATCCTTGTACCTGTCCAGGCAGGGAAACAGCTCGTTCTGAATAAAGTCACGTTGGGTTTTCGGACACCGCTGTGATTTAGGTTCTTTTGGGGTTAAATCCCCACCAAAAATAACAATGTCAAAGTCCTTGTTCATGGCATGGGACAACACGGCATCGTATTGAGCAATATTCCCGTGTAAATCTGCTGTAAATAGCATTTTTTCCATTCTTATCCTTGTGCCTAATAAACAATACCAAAGATACGATTTTTATAAACCTACTATATGTAGATATCTATAGCTCCCATTATTTTTATTGACATAATATTAATATTATTATACACTCAAGAAAAAACTGATTAAATATCAAATAAATTAGGTGTGTGATGACTAATACAAAAGACGTAACAGCAAT
>QKJH01000090.1 GCA_003250865.1 Alphaproteobacteria bacterium
CGGCCATAGGCGGAATACCGGCCGCAGAAAACAGTCAGATGGCCATACATAATGCCAATACAGGATGAACGGACGAGATGCCCTGTAAATCCGAAATTTCGCTTACCAGCCTGTCTTTCTGGCGCATGCAAAGGATAACGCCGAAAATACCCAGTGTGGTAATGGCATATATAGTGACATAAAGCAGTGCCGAAGTGACCCCGTTTTCACCCAGGGCAACCAATGCAAGAAGGATAAACCCGATATTGGCGATGGCGCTATAGCCCATCAGGCGTTTTAAATCAATTTGCACCAGACCGCCAAACGAACCGACCACCATAGACAACACAGACAAAACGGCAATAATCTGAACATAATCATACGCCAGTCCGTTAAACGGGTTGACAATAACGCGCATAATCAAACCTACCGCAGCGATTTTGGATACGGTTGCCATATAGGCCACAACCGGTGTCGGCGCACCGTGATAAACGTCGGGTGTCCACATGTGAAACGGTGCAGCCGACAGTTTGAACGCCATGCCTGCAAAAACGAATACCAAGGCAAGTAAAACACCGATATTACTTTGATGCATAACATCGCCCGCACGCATGTTGGCCATGGCAAAAGTCTGTGCCAGATTTTCAAAATGGGTTGAACCGGCAAAACCGTACACAAGCGAAATCCCATACAGAATAAATCCCGACGACAACGCTCCCAGAACAAAATATTTAAGTCCAGCCTCGCTGGGAATGGCACTTTCACGCCGTACAGCTATCAATGTGTAAAGGCTGAGTGCCTGTAGCTCAACCCCCAAATACAAGGGCAGAAAGTCATTGGCGGAAACAATAACCATTCCTCCCAGTGTGGCAAATAAATAAAGAATGGGAATTTCAAAACGGTCGCAATCCATTGTCTTAAAATAATCACGTCCCATCAGCACACATACCAGTGCCCCGAGTAGCATGAGAATTTTAATAAGCTGTCCGAAAGCGTCACTGACATAAAAGCTGTTGAAACCGTTTATCCGGGCAGAAGGCATGTCCAATATAATAATCACAGCTACACCCAAGGCCAACATCACCAACTGGCGTACACGCGTTATCGCCTTTTTTCTGTCGTCTGTGAACAATCCGACAAGCAGAATTACAATTCCCGACAAGGCGAGAAAAATTTCCGGCAATGCAATTGTCATACTTTCCATTATCATTGTGTCAATCTTCCTATTATTGAATATTGGGATGTTCCGGTGCTGGTCGTGGTTTCCATCGTCATCGGAACCGTTCTTTGCAGGTAATCCTGTACCATCGTATGGGCAAGCGGCTTAACCGTGTCGATTACCGTGTACGAAGCAATTCCCAGAAACAATACAAAGAATGCTAAAGTAGCAAGAACAACATATTCCCGGCGCGACACATCCGGTAGTTTTTGCAAACTGCCTTGCACCATGTCCCCGTACATTAGGCGGCGGTATAAGTTCAGCATATACACAGCCCCCAGCACAACACCGATAACACCGAATATGGCATAGATATTACGGGTCATGTATGCCCCCGATAGCGAAAGGAACTCACCGACAAAACCCGACGTTCCGGGTAGGCCGATGCTGCCCAGAACAAAAATCATCAATAAAAAGGCATATTTCGGCATAACTTTGACCAATCCGCCATAATGCCCTATTTCGCGTGTATGAAACCGTGAATACAAAACCCCGACACACATGAACAATGCTGCCGACACAACACCGTGCGAAATCATCTGGAATACGGCACCGGTAATCCCCTCAACACTGACCGAGAATATACCCAAGATAACAAACCCCATATGGGCAATTGATGAATAGGCAATCATCTTTTTCATGTCTTCCTGAACCAATGCCACCAGCGATGCATAAAGGATGGAAATAACAGCCAATCCCATCATATAGGGTGCAATCGCCTGTACAGCCAAGGGGAACAGCGGCAGGGAAAAGCGCAAGAAACCATAGCCGCCCATTTTCAAAAGAATACCGGCAAGTACCACGGAACCAGCCGTTGGTGCCTCGACATGCGCGTCGGGAAGCCATGTATGAAGCGGCCACATCGGTACCTTAATGGCAAATGATGCAAAAAATGCCCAGAACAAAATCATCTGTATTTCCGGCAAAAAGATTGTTTCATGCAATACGCTGAAATCCGTTGTTCCTGTCTGTACATACAAATAGATAAGCCCCAAAAGCATTAAAACCGAGCCAAGCAGCGTATAGAGAAAGAACTTATAAGCAGCGTAAACACGGCGTACGCCTCCCCATATTCCGATAATTAGGAACATCGGGATAAGCACACCTTCGAAGAAAATATAGAAAAAGACAATATCCAAAGCCAAGAAACTTCCCAAAACCAGCGTTTCCAGAACCAGAAAGGCCAAGCAATATTCTTTGTGCCTCTCTTTGATGGTTGGCTGGGAAATAAACAGTGCCAACGGAAACAAGGTAGTGGTCAACAGAACAAAAAACACCGACAAAGCATCAATACCCATTTTAAATGTGATATTAAGCGAACGTATCCACATATATTCTTCAACTAACTGGAAGCCTGGATTATTGCCGTCAAAATGACTGAACATCCATACCGACAGTGCAAAGGTGATAAAACTAATCCAATAGCTGACGGAATAGATATTCTTTTGAGTCTGAGCCGCTTCTTGTTTGCTCCCGGGGCGTAGCATCAAAACAAGGATAGCCCCGAATAGAGGCAGGAACGTTATCAGGGAAAGGATGGGAAATTGCATATCAGTCATCAAACATCTATCCTTTTACGGGTTCAAAATCCATAGGAAATAAGCTATCCCCAGCACAACCGAGGCCAGCATTACCATGGCATAATGGTACAAATATCCGGTTTGCGAGCGTGATACACTACGCCCTATCTTGCGCGTTGAATAAACAGCACCGAACGAAATATAATTATCAATCGTATTCTTATCGATATTCAGGAACAAAAATCGACCGAGGCCCGGAACACCTTTTTCAAACAACAGACCGTACACATCATCGAAATAGAATTTACGGGTCAGACAGTGGTAAAGCGGCGACAGCGTACGGCAAAGCTTTTCAGGTATGCCGCTTGTCAGACGATACAGACCATAAGCCAGCGCAATCCCTCCAAAAGCAAAGAGAACCGGAACAAGCTTAATCAAATGCGGAATATGCTCGATATTGTGATGCAATCCCATTCCGCTTACGATGGAGCCGCCCCAAAAATCATCCTGATCTGCTCCGACAAAATAATCATAGCCCCACCAACCGGCAAACAGACTGCCCAATGCCAGAATATAAAGCGGCACAATCATCATGGCCGGCGATTCATGGACATGTGCCTCGACCTTTTCCTCGGCGCGTTTTTTACGGTGAAAGACCAGAATAATCATGCGCCATGTATAAAACGCCGTCATGAAAGCGGCAACAACACCGACATAAAATGCCGTCATGCCCCATGGATTTTGAGACACATAGGCTGACTCCAGAATAACATCTTTGGAAAAGTACCCGGCAAACCACGGAATACCGGCAAGTGCAAGCGAGCCAATCCACATCAACACATAGGTATAGGGCACCCGTTTCCAGATACCGCCCATATTGCGAATATCCTGTTCATCCGACATAGCGTGGATAACCGAGCCGGCTCCCAGAAACAGTAATGCTTTAAAAAACGCGTGGGTAAACAAATGGAAAATTGCCGCGCCATAAGCTCCAACCCCTAAGGCAAAGAACATATAACCCAGCTGGCTCATCGTTGAATAGGCAATGATTTTCTTGATATCGAACTGTACCAGAGCGACCGAAGCGCCAATAAACGCCGTCGCCGCCCCGATAATCACCATAAAGGATTGTACATCCGGCGCGTATTCAAATAGCTCGGACAGACGTGCCACCATAAAAACACCCGCCGTGACCATCGTAGCGGCGTGAATAAGGGCGGACACCGGTGTCGGGCCTTCCATGGCATCAGGTAACCATGTATGCAGTCCCAATTGCGCTGACTTACCCATCGCACCGATAAACAATAAAAAGCAGGCCAGTGAAAG
>QKJH01000192.1 GCA_003250865.1 Alphaproteobacteria bacterium
ACGGCGACATTGGCCACGCCGGCCAGAAATTCCCGCTCTTTCAGAGGCACGCCCAGCTTGTCGTACATTTCCAGCAGTTTCGGGTCGACATCATCGAGGGATTGCGGTTTATCCTTGTCCGATTTCGGTGCGGCAAAATAATAGGCATTCTGATAGTCAACCGGCGGAAATTTAACCTTCGCCCAGTTTGGCTCGGGCAGGGATTGCCAGACGCGAAAGGCGTTCAGGCGCCATTCAAGCAGCCATTCGGGTTCATTCTTTTTGGCCGAGATAAAACGCACCGTGTCTTCGGTTAGCCCCTTGGGAGCCATATCCATATCAATATCGGTGGAAAATCCGTACTTATAACTGTCTTTGGCGGCCTTGACGGTGTCAATGGTTTCTTGAATAGCCGGCATGTGTCTACGCTAGTCCTTCACTAAATTATCAGTTAGACAGTCATATAGAGGATAAAACAAAAAAATCTAGCCGCAGCAGCAGGAATTTTTCGACGCGGCGCAGCAACAGCCGTCTTCAAAACGTACGGAGGTACCGCCCATGTCGGACAGTTTAATGCTTTCCAGCGCATTGACCAAAGCGTTATTGACTTCGTCCCAGTTGCCGCGGATGGGGCATTTCTTTTGTGCGGCACAGTCCTTGCTCTTGCGGCCGCCAACACAATCGACGATTAAAATTGGGCCGTCCATTGTGGTAATCAGTTCATTCATCGAAATTTCAGAAGCTGGTTTTGTCAGGGCATAACCGCCTTGCACGCCGCGATAGGAAATGACCATATCGGTTTTAGAAAGTTTTTTCATGATTTTTGAAACGGTTGGTTCCGGTACACCTGTTTCTTCGGATAGCGAAGGAACAGTGTGGCGGCGTTTCAGGTCTGTGGCCATTTGGGCTACGATGACGACAGCATAGTCGGTAAGGCGGCTTAAGCGTATCATGTTTTCGGTCAACTCCTGTAGTTCAACTATTTGTACGTCTAAGGGTACTATTATAGTCTATAATTTTTATTGTTTTGTCAATCCTATACCTAACCGGTATGAATTTTGGTTATTATGCATAACGGGGTATGAAATACAAGTTTTTTGTTCTAGGACGAGGACATAGAGCCTAATTTCCAAGAACGCAATTTCAAAAGGGCGCTATTATCTTTTTTTCTTAGCGGTGTGTATAGCCGTTTACGGCATTCCATGGTTAGGACACCGCCAAAAGGAAGATGAAGTTTGTGCAGCCAGTATTCGCATCCTACAATCCAGTTCAGCGGCAAAAAGCGGCTGAGGGGTAAAAGTCGCAGCCCAAAGCTAATGGTTTCAATGGTGTATTTGCTTTCTTTAAGAGCGGATGAGAGTTGTAAGACGCTATAGGGCTGTCCATAAGCAAAAGGGTTGCGTTCGCGCCGAGACCACCCGCTGCGCCGATGCGGGACGATGAACAAAGCTTTGCCGTGGCCTTTTAAGATACGCCAGATTTCGCGTATAAGACCATCGGGGTGATAGGCATGCTCAAGGCCGTGAATGATTATAACGCGATCAAAACATTGGTCAGGAAAAGGCAGGTAGTTTGAATCAGCATGAACGGCACGGTTTTTATCGTGGTGCGGCCAGTAATAAGCGCCAACAGAAGATAGGGAGCACAGAAATGGACGGACATTGCCGGGCGCAATATAGGGAATGCCGTAACCGATAATCAGCGTATCCCCGTCATGGTTGGTATAGCGTTCCAGCTTGAGCGTAGCGAGTAATGCCTCGCGCGTGCGCACCCCAAGAGGGGAGGTGTAGAAGTCTTCAATGTCATCAAGCAGACTCATTCGTCGGTCTTCATGTCGTTATTATCCGTTTAAAAGGATTATAGCCGTTCCAGTATCGGTAATAAAGCCCTGTCTGCAGGGATGATTTGTAAATCTTTGATGGCGTTTTTAGGCACCCACGCGGTGTTTTGTCCTTCTTGTGGAATAATTTCGCCTTGCCAACTCCTCGAACCATACAGCGGCATCAATAAGTGGAAATAGTCATAATCGTGTGAAACAAAGCTGATGGGGAACAGTGCGTTTTCGTTCAAAGTGATTGAGAGTTCCTCTTCAATCTCACGGACAAGCGCATTTTCAGGATTTTCACCGATTTCGATTTTGCCGCCCGGAAATTCCCAATAGCCGGCCATGTGTTTGCCTTGCGGGCGTTGTGCCATTAGAATGCGCTCTTCTGAATCAATTAGGGCTATGGCCACAACAAGGACAAGCGGTTTAGACATGGAGTATCCTTAATAAAAAAAAGACAGGCTCAGCTGTCTTCGGGCATCAACGGAGAAAGAACCCCTTTGCGGTTGTCATTGGACGCGGTTTCTTTCTGTTCAAAGATACGACGACAAATGGGAGTGTAATCATCCAGAATGGCCAGAACGCGCAGATGGTTTTCAAAATCTGTCTGGCGATAGGGGGTTTGCGGATCCTGTAAAGACTCCATCATGATGGCAACAATATCATAAACCAGAACGAAGTCATCCTGAAACAGGGCGACAGAGCCGGGAGAGTAGTGGTTGCTTTCGAATATATCAATCAAAGAGGGGTCGTTGAACAGGTGGCAATCGACTACATCGTACCACAAGACTACTTTGTCCGGGTTGATACCGTGACGTATCATGTGTTGTTCTGGGCATGGAGCTGCCACTTTTTCCTCACCTTCAAGAAAGGGTGTCACACCGTTACAAAGCCGAGTATAGAATCTTTGAATCGCGATGCAAGGGGGAAAAGAAATTTTTTTTGGTTTTTTGTGGACGCTCCTTGAAATATCAGCTTTTTTTTGCGAGCTCTGCTTCAATGGCAATGTCAACTCTGTCGCCGATAGCCGGAACATAGGTGTTCAGTCCCCATTCTGAACGTTTTATTGATCCGGTAGCAGAAAAGCCCAAAGTAGGCAGTTTGGAAAAAGGCTGCTCGGCCATGGCGCCGTTGAAAACAACATCCAGTGTCACCGGCTTTGTCACGCCTAGGAAAGTCAGATTGCCCGTCATGGTGCCTGTGTTTTCACTTGTTTTTGTGATGGCGGTTGATTCAAAAGTGATTTCAGGAAAATTTTGTGCGTTGAGCCATTGTTCTCCTTGTGAGAGTTCTTTGTTGAAGTCGGTTTTTTCCGGGTTTGGATAGTCTGTTTCAATGGATGTAGGATTAATCGTAGCCACTAGGGTGCTATTTTCAACATTGTTGGGGTCAAAGGTCAAGTTGGCATCAAAATCAGTAAAGCGTGCCGTATAGTTGGATAGACCAGCATGAGATACTTTCCACACCAAACTGGCGTGGGTTTTGTCCAGCGAATAAGTCCCTGCAGGCATTTCATTGTAAGGAGTCATCTGCTCCTGTGCCAATGCGGAAGTAGAAAAACTCAGTAAAAAAGCGCCGGCCAATAATAATTTTTTCATAGCAAAACCTTTCAGATAAGAAATTATATGGCTATAAAATAGGCCGTTTTTCGCGGTGTTCAAGTGGACATGATTATTCTTATTTTGTGCTTTCCAGCGTATTGGGGTTAATACCGATGGCCTCCATGCGTTCGCGCCATCGATTATGTGCCAGAATTTGCATGTCCTCGACCTTGTCCAATTCATCTGTGATTTCCAGACCAATCAGAGTTTCCATTACATCTTCCAGCGTAACCACGCCGCGCACCGTGCCATATTCGTCTACAACCAAAGCCATATGGCTTTTCAAACGTATCAGTTTTTCATACAAGGTGGAGGCCGTCAGGTTGTCGGGCAATATAAGCAGTTCCCGCTTGAATTCCGAAAGCTGTCGCATGAACTGGTCGCGTGCCTGAGCAATCAGCAAATCGGATTTGAGGACATAGCCCTTGATGTCATCCGAATTGACACCGTAAACGGGAATGCGGGAAAAGGGGCTTCCGGCATGTTTTTCAAAAAATTCCTGAACACTCATAGTCTCGGGAACAGAAAAAATAACGGGGCGCGGTGTCATGATGTCACGCACCGACAATTGCCGCAGCTTCATCAGGTTGGATGCAATCGTGTGCTCTGTAACATCCAGAATTCCTTCTTGCTTACCGATTTCGACCATAGCTTTCACCTCATCCCGACTATAGGTAAAAGCACTTTCGCCCGAGCGTGAGAGTAATCCCGTCAATTTGCGGGAGCACCACACAAAAGGAAACAAAATAATGGTTAGCCAATGGATGAGCATGGCAAAAGCAGGGGCAAGCTGTTGCCAGTATACGGCACCGAGGGTTTTAGGAATGATTTCGGAAAAAATCAGAATAAGCAGGGTTAAAACGCCGGATGTTATGCCCAGATATTCGTTGCCGAAAACAACGGCGGCTTGTGCACCGACACCGGCGGCTCCGACTGTATGGGCAATGGTGTTGGCGGTTAGAATGGCGGCCAGCGGTTTATCCAGATTCTCACGCAAATCCTTTAAGATGTGGGTTGAACGGCGTTTTTGGTTCATGGCGGCAATATAGGAAGGACGTACTGACAGCAACACCGCCTCCGCCACCGAGCAGAAGAACGATACGCCAATCGCCAACATCAAATAGAAAATCAATAATGACATCATTTATCCTTGAATAGTTTTTTCCGTTCAAAACGGGGATGTAATCCAACTCTTAATGATAAGGGGTTGTAGAGCGTTTGCAACTGAAAAGCGGAAAATTCAAATTCGGCTTTTTAACTTGATGGGTATGCCGTTACTTTCTATCGTTACAATACCGTCACGGGTAATGTGGAAGGTAGCCGGGAGGAGTTCTTCATCATAATAGAGTGTACCAGAAGCCAGATAGGCCTGCTCTTTTTCTGAAAAACTTAAATCGATATTGTGTTCACGCTCTAGAATACGCTCCCGCTCTTCACGGGAAACTTGCGTGATAAAGCGTGATTTCTCATTATTGATGACCAAGTCAATCTCGCCTTTTTCGCCTTGAGTGTTGCGCAGGAAATAGGCCAGATAAGCGATGATATGGTCTTCAATCAGTTCCAGTTCTTCCCGCTTGTTGGCCTGATAAATCGGTTCGGGCGTGCCGTCCAGATAGAAAAAATCTTTGCCATCACCGATAAATTTGAAGCTGGGGCCATCAATGCCGGCATAGTTTGTGACGCGGTAATGGTCAAATTTCTTGTAAAAGCGGGGGCGGCGCTTTTCAATTTTAGTTAATTCCGGCGGAAACAGGGACAAATCATGTAGCTGCGCAAAGTGGTCAAAAATCTCTTTGCGTGCCTCATCGTCAACTATCGACCAGATATAAGACATTGATTACTCCCCGTTCAATGGAATAAGCCATAAATTATATCTTTATAATGCAAAAACGATGGTGAAGAAATCTTTAAGACGGTTACTGATTTTCAACAAAAGCTGCTGCATCCAGTATCAAGGAGGCCGGAGTATTGTCACGGTGCATGTTTTCGGACAAATGGCGGCGATAGGCGCGGGCCCCTTTGACTCCTTGAAACAGGCCGAGCGTGCATTTTAAAATGGCATGCAGCGGCACCCCTTGTGCCATTTCACTTTCGATATAAGGAACAAACCGATTTAGAACATCATGCGGGGTTTGCTGTGTATTATGGTTGAAAACCGCTTTTTCCACCTCATGCAAAAACCATGGATTCTGATAGGCCGTGCGGCCAATCATGATACCGTCCACATGGGTAAGGTTTTCCTTTATTTGTTCGATAGATGTAATGCCGCCATTCAGGGTAATATGAAGATGGGGAAAATCCCGCTTGATACGGTGTGCGGTTTCATAACTTAGTGGCGGAATGTCGCGGTTTTCCTTGGGAGAAAGACCGGACAGCCAGGCTTTGCGGGCGTGCAGTGTGTATATGTCACAACCTGCGGCATGCGTGGTCTGGATAAAATCGCTTAGAAACTCGTATGAATCATCACTATCGACTCCGATACGGGTTTTCACGGTAACAGGCATATCAGGCACGGCATCCTTCATCGCCTTGATGCAATCGGCCACCAGCGGTGCCTCGCGCATCAAGCAGGCGCCAAAGGCACCGCGTTGCACCCGCTCGGACGGGCAACCGACATTGATATTTACCTCGTCATAGTCATACTCGGCGGCCAGCTTGGTACATTCGGCCATATCGGATGGCTCGCTGCCTCCCAGTTGTAGGGCAACCGGATGTTCGGCCTGATGAAAGCGTAAATGTCGCGCTACATCGCCATGGAGCAGGGCACCGCATGTCACCATCTCGGTAAACAGCAAGGCATGCGGAGAGATAAGCCGATGGAAATAACGGCAATGCCTGTCTGTCCAATCCAGCATCGGGGCAATGGATATCCGGCGGTCTATTTTTGTGGATGTCTTTTCGTTCATGTTGGTCTTTTTACTGTATATCCGTGTGAAAAAGCAAATAAAAATATATTGACATAATTGTGACTAGCCTGTAAAACGAATGCATGATTTTATGCATATAAGGGGAATGGTGATGGCAAAGGTTATTGAAGGCAGTTACGAAGGCAAATTAAAGGCAAAGTCGTCCTCCTTGGCTGCAGAAATACATTTAATGCTGGAAGATGATGCTCGCATATCGGTGGAAACATTGACGATTTTGAGTGAAATTTTTCAAAAGCAACCGCTTATTGCGGCGGACAACAATGTTCTTATGGTCTTTTCCAGTCTTATTAACACAAAAGATGCCGAACTTTCCAGAAATCCGGAAGTCGTTCCGGGGCGTGAGGATTACCTGTCTGTCATGAGTGATTTTAACGCGGTTCTATCCAAACACGGGTTGGAGGAAAAAGAGGCAGATGAAAATATATTCTGGTATGCAACAAGGGTTCTAAATTTTACTCAAGGGGTTTCCGGTAATAAAGCCGATCCGGTTATTAAGCAGACAATAGATATTTTTTCAAAGCAGGATGGCTCAAAAATCGATGTTTTAGGCAGTATTGATAACATCGCCCGTAACAATGTATTGCGCTATTCCGATAATATCCGCTCCTACGCCTTAAACAAACTGTCGGGTAGAAGTTTTGAAAAACGGATTCACACAGCCTCGTCAATTTTGAAAGATCCTGCCTCTTCGAAGAAAATCTGTGCAGTGGCGCTGGAAACCCAAATTAGGGATGAGTTGCGTTTTTTGAAGAGCGAGAAGAAAACGCTGACCCCGGAGCAGGAGAAAGAGATTTTCACCCCCCTTATTGGCATGGTAAGCGGTAAAGACAAAGCAAAAGGCAATTTTGCCGTTAGTGCGTTATCCCATCTTGGAATGGATGACTATGTTATTCAGGATGAAACAATTCTGGAAGATATGGCGGATGCGTTTATTCAACATGCCCGTTCGGCTTCTAAGGATGGATACGTCCATACGGCTTTGGAAAGTTTGACGGTTTTAAGGCCGGAGATGATGCAGAATAGAGTTAAAGGGTATGTGATTAACCATGTTAAGGATTTAACGTTTTCTGAGCGTGATGACTACAGCGCCACCCAAGTGGTGAATAATGTTCTGGAAGGCAAAAAACAGATTTGTATGTCACCGCTCTTGGGACGCGGCAAAGCCAAGCGTATTATCGAGGATTTCAAACGGGGCAAAGACATCATCGCCGCTGCTCAAAAGCGTGAGGAGGATGCCAGACGTAACGATACCTTGAATAATCTGAACAAATTATCGGGCCGTGAAATCTCGTCACCAAACTGTTTGCATATCTAAAGTCTAAAATCGGCTGAACAGCGTTGGTTCAATCGGCATGGGCAAGGGGGTATCCAATATCCCTTCGTCATGCAGGCCAATCGTACCAACCAGTCGTCCCACCGGATCAATTACTGCTGAAATACCCGTGCCGGCACTGCGCACAAGGGGGAGGCCTTGCTCGACCGCTCGGGTGCGGGCAATAGCCAGATGCTGAAGCGGGCCTGTCGAATAGCCGTACCAGCCGTCATTGGTCACATTGATTATCCAGTCAGGCCTGTTGTCTTCATTCAAAGCAGATTTTCCCGGGAATATTACTTCATAGCAAACCAGTGGTGAAAAGGTCGGGATACCATCAATGTGTGCCGTGGTAACACCGTTTCCGGCTGTGAATTCCAATCCGCCGCCGGCTACGGGATTAACGGGTAAATATTCGGCAAGCGGCATATATTCTCCGAACGGTACCAGATGGGATTTGTTATAGTGGTAGAGCTCTTTTCCATCCGTATTGAAAACGCTCAGACGGTTAAAGGCTTTTGGTTTTTCTATGGCATCGCCATAATCGATATCCAATACACCCGTCAGCAACAAAGTATCTTTTCCCAGATATTGTTCTAGAAAGTCACTAAAGCGGGTATCATTTTTAATAACGGAGGGCAGGGCAGTTTCTGGCCAGATGACAATGTCGGGATTGATGCCGTCTTCCGTTTCTGACAGGGTAAGATGTTTGGTAAAATTCTCGCCCAACCTGTCATAATTCCATTTA
Organism: Alphaproteobacteria bacterium; assembly: GCA_003250865.1. Lineage (GTDB taxonomy): Bacteria > Pseudomonadota > Alphaproteobacteria > Micavibrionales > SZUA-601 > SZUA-601. Next base: position 8,393 of record QKJH01000192.1, read on the forward strand.
TCCTTTTGTGCGATATTGGCTTGAACAAGGCGCAGGTTGGTATTGGTGTCAAGCGAGGTTTGATTGCACAATAAATGAACACAGCCAAATAGAATATTTAATAAAACTGTTGCCGCAACAAATTGAAATAACATATTGTTTTTAATTGATTTATTTGTTTTATATAGTGGGGTGGCCATTGCCCAGATAACGGTTAAAAAGCTAAGGCCGTAAATCCCGAAAACCGATACGGATTGCAACATGACCAACAGAGGCGTGGTTGCCCATGTATAGCCAATCATACTCCACGGAAAACCGGTGAACAGCGTGCCGCGTGCAATTTCCGACAGCCACCACAATACGGCGAAAGTCAGAATATTCCATTGCGTTTTTTGTTCGCGGCGCAGCGGTTTGAACGCCATGGCCAGCAAGCCGTTATACAAGGAAAGATAGGCTGGAAAGCCGAATATCGCCAGCGGGTACGCCCAGGCAAACTGCCATCCGTTGACCAGTAAAGCATTGCCAATCCAGTAAAGGCCGACAACATGGTAAAACAGGGAAAACAGAAAACCGCGGATAAACAGTGCGCGATAGGATTGTGTAGCCATCAGTAGCTGATAAAGAGCAGGAAAGCTAACGAGCAGTATCGGAAAAATATGAAAGGGCGGCAGAGCCAGCGCCAACAGGGCGCCAGACACCATGGCGGCACGGTTGGGCTTTTGCTCAATCATAGCCACGGCATAACGCCGCAGGGAGTCAAAACCGTTTTGCAGCCGTTGTTTCATCTTAGCTGTTGTCCGTTATGATTTTGGTCGGCAGGTTGCTGACACATAAGCGTTTGACCCGGCGCGGATCAGCATCCAGAATTTCCATTTCAATACCGCTTCCGGGGTGCACTACAATTTCACCGCGGGTTGGCAGGTGACTGGCACAAGACAGTGCCAAGCCGCCCATTGTATCGATATCTTCGCGTTCATCATCATTGAGAATTTTGCCGTAAATGGCCTCGATATCCTCGACATACAGGCGGGCATCAACAATCAAGGATCCATCGGCGCGTTCGACAATCACGGTCGCGTTGTCATCGTCATGCTCATCGTTCATTTCGCCAACGATGGCTTCGACCAAATCGCCAACCGCTACCAGGCCGTCAATGCCGCCAAACTCATCAATGACCATGGCCAGATGTTTTTTTGAGTTACGCATTTCCAGCATCAAGTCCAAAACCGGAATAGCCGGAGAGACAATCATCACTTCGCGCATAATGTCGGGGATAACGATTTTCTTTCCCTGAGCCAGACATTTCAGAATATCTTTGACGGTAATACAACCGACAATATCATCCAGTGTTTCGCGATAAACGGGAATGCGGTTATAGGGTTTTTCACCAAGCAGGGTAATAATTTCCTCGTGCCCTGTATTAATGTCCACGGCAACAATATCGGCACGCGGTATCATCACGTCCACAGCGCATAGCTTGGACAGGCTAAGCACATTGGCAATCAAGGTGCGTTCCTGGCTGTCAAGGTTGGTTTCAAAACCGGAGGAAGAGGTTGTCGTATCTTCGTCGCTGCCGTCCAATAGCTCTTCAATGGCATCGCGCACATTGTTGTCGGATTTTGATTTACGGCGAAATTTTAACCACCCGAGGGGCGAACTACTCTCTCCATCATCATCGTTTGTGGAGAGGTTAGAAAAATGGCTGTCAGACATTGTTTGTTTATTTAACCCTTACTATTGCAGACACAGATTCTTATATACCATCATTATACGGTGATGGAAGCCCGATGTCAGTCAAAATTTTCATTTCCAGTTCTTCCATGACTTGTGCGTCATCATCGTCGATATGGTCAAACCCTAAAAGATGCAAAATGCCGTGGCACAGCATATGCGCCGTATGGTTTTCAACGGTTTTACTTTGCTCGGCGGCTTCACGCACGATGGTTTCATAGGCAATGATAATATCACCCAGTGCCAGTGGTGAGGGCAGGCGCATCGTCTGCGCCCAGTCGTCAATCTGTGGAAAGGACAGGACATTGGTCGGTTTATCCTTGCCGCGGTACTGTTTGTTCAATGTTTGGATAAAAGCATCATCCGTCAGAACAATGCTGATTTCCGCCGCTGTCAAAGAGGGCATGGCCTGTGCAATGGCACCGGTGATTACGCTATCGAACAGTTTTTGCGATGTTTCCAGTAGCGGTGCCCACTGTTCGCATTCAACAGAATAGTCGATAATGTGCGGATTATTTACCATGCCCGTTTCCGTTACCGTTGCCTTCACGCACTTCTTTGGCTTTTTTCTCATAGGCTTTGATGATGGTGGCTACCAACGGGTGGCGCACGACATCCTCGGATGAAAACTCGCAAATCTTGATGCCTTTTTCCTCTTTCAGCAACTCAACCGCTTCGGCCAAGCCGGAAATCTGGCCGCGCGGCAAGTCGGTCTGGGTAATGTCACCGTTGATAATCATGCGTGAATCCTCACCCAGGCGGGTCAGAAGCATTTTCATCTGCATCGAGGTGGTGTTCTGTGCTTCGTCCAATACGACAAAACAGTTGGCCAGTGTCCGCCCGCGCATAAAGGCAAGCGGTGCAATTTCGATTTTACCTTCGGCCATCAATTTGACCATGTGATCGGTGGGTATCATATCGCTAAGCGCGTCATAGATAGGGCGCAGATACGGGTCGATTTTTTCCTGCATGTCACCGGGAAGAAAACCAAGATTTTCACCGGCTTCAACAGCAGGGCGCGAGAAAATCAGTTTGTTCACCGTACCGCCGAGCAGCTTTTCCACGGCTTTGGCCACGGCCAGATAGGTTTTACCCGTACCGGCCGGGCCGATACCGAATACCAGATCATTTTCGTCAATGGCTTTCATGTAATTGCTTTGTGCGGTCGAACGCGGCGCAATGCTTTTCCGGTTGGTTTTGACGTTCTTGGACGGATGGGTAAAGGATTCCATCGCCAGCTCTTTGGATTGTTTGTCCGCACGTGAGGTAGCAATGCGTAAAGCCGCATCCACGTCCGATGTTTCGATTGGTTCGCCATTTTGCAATCTATCCCATAACGCATCAATCGCCTGATGGGCGGTTGTTACCTCGGCATGAGCACCTTCAATGGTCAATACATTGCCCATGCTTTCCAGGGATACACCCAAGAAGCTTTCAATGTGGCGGAGGTTTTTATTCTGTTCCCCGAACAGTTCGGGAAGGAGGGCGTTATCGTCAAAATGCAATTCTAGAATACGGTTGGATTTTTTGGCCATTCGTGACTCGAAACCTTTTAAATAGTGAATGATGCCGACAAGTTTATCATTATTCTGATTTCGGACAAGTCCGTTTCTCAGGCATTAATCAATAATATCGATTTCGCCGGACAGGCTGCTGGCCGTGGCGCGTTTGATTTTTACATTGACCATTTGGCCGAACAGACGCTCATTGCCTTTGACATGCACGGACTGCATATAGGGTGAGCGGCCGATAAGCTGGCCTTCATCGCGTCCTTTGCGGTCGAATAGCACGGGCAGAGTCTGACCGATAAAGCTTTTGTTATAGGTGGATTGCTGATCGGTTATCAGGGATTGCAGGCGAGCCAGTCGGCTGTCCTTGTCTTTCTCCAGAACCTGATTTTTCATGATGGCGGCCGGCGTTCCGGGACGCGCCGAGTATTTGAACGAATAGCAAGAGCCGTAAACCACATCGCGGACAATGCTCATCGTATCCTCGAAATCTTCATCCGTTTCGCCGGGAAAACCGACAATAATGTCCGAAGACAGGGAAATGTCGGGACGCACGGCGCGCAGCTTGGCAATAATCTCGCGGTATTCCTCGTGCGTGTGCTTGCGGTTCATGGCTTTGAGGATTTTGTTCGAGCCGCTTTGAATCGGCAGGTGCAAGTAAGGCATCAACTTGTCTATTTCACCATGGGCATTAATCAAATCGTCCTGCATATCGCACGGGTGCGAGGTGGTGTAACGGATACGGGAAAGGCCGTCAATATCGGCGAGGGATTTAATGACATCGGCCAGTGTCCATTCCTTGCCGTTCGGTCCCGTGCCGTGATAGCCGTTGACATTTTGTCCCAGCAGGAAAATTTCCTGAGAGCCGGTTTCAACCAGCCGCTTGGCTTCATCCAGAATGGATTGTACGGGGCGTGAAAACTCGCTGCCGCGGGTATAGGGCACGACGCAAAAGGTACAGAATTTGTCACAGCCTTCCTGAACAGCCACAAAGGCGGAAGGACCCGGGCTTTCATGTTCTTCGGGCAAATAGTCGAATTTTGATTCAACGGGGAAGTCGGTATTGACGACGCGGTTTTTGTCTTCGCCGGTTACTTTGGCTACCATTTGCGGCAATTGGTGATAGACCTGCGGGCCGAACACCAGATCGACATAGGGGGCTCGGTCAAGAATAACATCGCCTTCGGCTTGAGCAACGCATCCGGCCACGGCAATCACTGTTTTCTTTCCTTGCTCTTCACGACGCGTTTTATGCGGGCGCATCCGTCCCAAATCGGAAAAGACTTTTTCGGTGGCTTTCTCGCGGATATGGCAGGTATTCAGGACGAGCATATCGGCATCATCCGGTGTATCGACTTGCTCATAACCCATGGGAATCAGAACATCGGCAATTTTCTGGGAGTCATAGACATTCATCTGACAGCCCCATGTTTTTATAAAGAGTTTTTTCTTTGCAAAAGCCACGTTTTATAAACCTTTTCCCTGTATTGTGCTCTTGTTCTTTTTACGAACAGGCGTACCGTTTTACCTCATTCACACTGTAAAAGTAAAGGCTAAACACGCCATCCCCCTTGTTTTGGATGGAAAAAAACGGTACTTTGATGGCATAACAATATTTCCTATAAAGGAATTTGTACCAAATGGGTAGTGTTTTCTTGTTTTTTGTTACCGTGATTAACAGCTTCGCCGCTTCGGCGATTCTTACACGCGTTGTTATTGACTATCTTATCAAAAAATCGTTTTTGGATACACCGAATGCCCGCTCTTCGCATGATGTTCCAACGCCGCGCGGAGCCGGGTTGGCACTGATGCCGCTGATAATTTTCGGTATGGTCATGAATCTGGCGCTGCATGAAGGGCAGATTATCCACCAGAACAGCTATCTGACCGTGCTGGTGTCGGTGATTTTTCTCAGCCTGATTTCGTGGTTGGATGATGTCCGCAAAAAAGGACTGTCAGCCAAAGTTCGTCTGTTAGCTCAGATTGTGGTTGTGGCAGCGCCTTTATGTTTTCTTGATAATGACACGTTGGTATTTCAGGGTTTTCTGCCGTTGTGGCTGGATAGGGTAGTGGCGGCTTTCGCATGGCTGTGGTTTATCAATCTGTTTAATTTTATGGACGGTATTAACGGTATATCCGGGGTACAGACGGTTTCGATGATGCTGGGGATATTGGTTTTATATGCTGTACAGGATATTGGCACCGAATATTCTGCACTGACGGCGGCACTGATTATTGGAGCAGCGCTGGGCTTTCTGGTCTGGAACTGGGGTAAAGCTAAGATATTCCTTGGCGATATTGGCAGTATCGGTCTGGGGTATCTATGCGGCTTTCTTCTGTTGCTTTTGGCGGCTGATGGATCATTATGGGCGGCGCTGGCTCTACCGCTATACTATGTGATGGATGCGACGGTCACATTGCTCAAGCGCATCATCAACCGCGAAAAAATCTGGGAAGCCCACCGTAAACATTATTATCAAGCGGCTACGGTCAAGGGCGCACTTTCCCATGCCCAAACGGCACTGTCCATTGCCAGTGTCAATGCGGTTTTAATTGTTCTGGCTCTCTATAGCACAACAGCCGGAGCGTGGATATTGCTGCCGGCTGTTATTGTTGTTTATGCCCTGATGCGCTATTTCAAATATTGCAAGCGCAAAGCCTCCAAAGAATAAGGATATTATTTCTTCTTGGACTTTTTGCTTTCGGTTTCTTTTACATTGTCGTTGTTTTCAACTGCAATAGGCCATTGGTCGGTTTTAATCATTTTGGCCTTGCTCTGTTGAGCCAGTTCCTTATCCAGATTTTCGCGCTTTTGCGTTGATTCATATAAATACACATCGCGCTGTGGATACGGGATGCTAAAGCCGTTGGCATCCAGTTGGAGTTTGGCTTGACGGTGCATATTGAAATACATTGCCCAGTAATCGTCCTTGTCAACCCAGCAGCGCATGGTGATATTGACCGAATTGTCACCCAGTCCGCTAACAACTGTTTCCGGTGCAGGATCATCCAGAACACGCTCGTCATCTTTCAAGACATTCAGCAAAAGCTTCAGCGCAGAGTCAACGTCGTTGTCATAACTGATGCCGACAACAACATCAATCCGGCGGGAAGGGTTGCGGGAATAGTTCTTGATGGATTTATTCCAGAGTTCGGCATTGGGAACGGAATAGAAAACTCCGTCAAATGTTTTGAAGATCGTTGTAAATAGTCCGATTTCTTCGACTGTTCCGGCGTGGCCCTGTGCGTCAACATACTCGCCAACTTTCATCGGGCGCAGGAACAACAGCATAACACCGGCAGCGATATTGGATAATGTACCTTGCAGGGATAAACCGATTGCCAAACCGGCAGC
>QKJH01000049.1 GCA_003250865.1 Alphaproteobacteria bacterium
TCCAAGAAAAATGAAAAAAGAAGATTTTTCAGGTTATAACTATTATGAGCTCGATTTTGCAAACTTTATTTTTAACATAAAAATAGATTCAAGAAGAACACTAGAACCATTAAAATCAATTGCCGAACATAGACATGTTATATTTAATAAGCTTGCTGAAACTCCAACCAAACGTCGGCAAGCAATGGTTCAAATAATACAATCAGCCAGATTATAGGCTCCAGTCTCTCAAAAATGCTTTTTGGTAAAGGCTCGGCCCGAGGCTGTTTTCAGGTATTTCTCGAATTTATCTGCTTTCTGGCTATCATCAAAAGCAAAATAATTCCGCAACACACACGGTTTGTATTTATTGGTATGGATGGATTGCCCTGCATTATGTTCCTTCAACCGTTTTTTCAAATCGATTGTCGAACCAATATAAAATTTTTCCGAATCAAGTTCGCTTTGAAGGATATACACATATTTCATGGAAAGAATTATAAAGTCCGCCTACGCTCTTTACAAGAGCTTCGGCGTGACATCCGTTTCGCTAACAAGTTTCGGTTTCGATTGCAAGCAATCTCGCCGAAGCCTTGGCGAAGGCGGATGGCTGGGGTACCAGGATTCGAACCTGGGATCGCGATACCAAAAACCGCTGCCTTACCGCTTGGCCATACCCCAACATTATAGGCGTGCACATACGTATAGTAAAACCGCTTGCGCCTTGCAAGTTTTTTTTGCAAAAAATACGAAAAATTTTAGAAAATCGACGTTTTCCGGTCTTCAGCAGCCATAATGTAATAGACAGCCCCCACCACACCGACAAGTGTTTTTGTCGATAACAGTGAGCTAAGCGTTATACCGAAATAACTGAATAAAAAGCTTATATCTTCCATTGCACACACCCTTTTACAGCTTTATTACCCCATTATATCACAAAATACCTGATTTTCCTAATTTTTATCCTCTTCAGAGACTTCACCGCCCTCCTCAGGCTTTTGTTCTGTGGGGGTTTCATCCCATGTTACCGTATCTCCCACAGCAATACCCAAACGGCTGCTCTCGCCCGACAGCATTTCCACCACGGCAATCACATCACCACCCGAGGGAATATGTTCCTCCGAGCGCGGCGTAGCGCTTTTTTTGATGGAAATGATTTTGTTGTCCGGACCAACGAAAAACATATCCAGCGAAACCAGTGTATTACGCATCCAGAATTCAACCGGATGCGGTTCATCCCAAATGAATAGCATGCCGGTATTTTCGGGTACAGACTTGCGAAACATCAGACCATAAGCCTGTTGTTCGGGCGTTTTGGCAATCTCCACGGCAATATCATGTTTGGTACCGTCTGCAAGCTCGACAAATACGGTTCCATTACCATAGGCCGGCATCAAGGCCAGAGCCTTGTCGAGCACGCCTTGAGAATCGGTTGACGCTTCTGCTGTTGTTGTATTATCGGTTGCCTGTTGCTCTTCCTGCTCCGAGCAAGCCACGACAAACACCACTGCCATACAGATCAAAAGCCATTTTTTCATCCCAATCGTTCCTTTCCGGTTGCCTGCTCGTGCAAAAATTTCAATACGGGCTTTTTAACACCCCATTCATACAGGTTATTATGCCCACCGCCACGGATAGTCACAAGTTTTTTCGGCTTGTGCGCTGCGCGATAGAGTTGTTCGCCCATACTATATGGTACAACCCGATCTGACGTACCGTGCAGTACCAGAATCGGCTCGGTAATCGTGCCGATTTTTGACAGATTATCATAATTATCACGAATAAGATAGCGTACAGGCAACCACGGGAAATGGTGGACAGCCGCTTCGCTTAATGACGTGAACGGTGTTTCCAGTACCAGCCCCAGTGTTTCAAATTCGGATGCCATTTGAATAGCCACGCCGCAGCCGATGGACTCGCCATACAAAATAATATCATTGGAACCGAACCCCTGCTCGAACAACCACATTAAGAACGCACGCGCATCGTTATACAGGCCCGCTTCATCCGGCACGCCGTCATTCCCGCCATAACCGCGATATTCAGTTAAAAGCACGCCATAGCCTTGATTGGCAAAAATCTCGGCCTTAACCGCTCTGTCTCCGTAATGACCGGCATTACCGTGAAACAGCACAACAATCGGATTGCGCCCAGTCGGCCCCATGAACCAGCCTTCGAGTGTTAGCCCGTCGGCTGTGGTGACCTTCATTTCCTCCACCCTGCCGCCCAGTCGCAAGGGTATAACAGGACGCTGAATGGTTGGTGAGTAAATCAGATGCTGCTGAAAGAAATAGGCGCAGGCAACCAGCACCACATAAATCAAGACCAAAATAAAAATGGTATTCATTATTGTTTTCTTCCGGATAAAAGCCCTACACATCCCATTTGGCGAACATCATTCCGATTGGAGTGTTTCGGCATATTCACCCACACGTTTTAATAATTGTTCTTTAAGTGTGTCGCCACAAAAAGCATGACGAATAGCCGTTTTCGTATAATGCAAACAGTCCGATTGAGTCCGTCTGAATTTATCCTGCACGATTTTATATTCATGTGCAAGAGTGGTATGAAAAAATGGCGGATCATCACTATTGACCGTTACCGGTATTCCCGCATCGACCAGCACATTAAACGGGTGAGCGTCATAAGAGGGATAAACCCCCAGCTCGATATTGCTGGACGGGCATATTTCCAGCACAATCCTGCGTTCGGCCAGTTCATCCATCAGCCTTTCATCCTCGACCGAGCGCACACCGTGACCGATACGCGCCGGATTGATATAGTCCAGAGCATCCCACACGCTTTGCGCCCCGCACGCTTCCCCCGCATGAACATGAATACCCAAATTTGTTTCATTGCGGATTAAATCAAAGGCCAATTTGAAGTCACGGAAATGATGCATCATTTCATTGCCACCATTGCCAAACCCGACAACATAGGGATGCGGATTTGCAATGACTGTTTTTGCCAACTCATACGTTTTCTGTGCTCCATGATGACGCAAACTGGCGATATTCAGCCGTGCCTCAATCCCCGTTTCCGCACGCGCTTTATCAATCGCCAGTGCCAGAGCATCCATGAAATCCACGTATGAAACGCCATTATCCGCTGCAAAATCAGGGGCTACCATGATTTCTTCATAAACACAGCCCTGAGCGGCCACATCAATCAAATACGCATATAATATATCGGTGTAATCCGATGGCTGACGGATAAACCCGGCTACCGTGTCATAGCTGACAAGAAAATCGGGCAGATTGCCGCCCTTATAATGGCCATTTTCATTCAGAATGGTTTCAGGAAAAGGCAGATTGTTTTTGACCGCGAGTTTGCGGGCGGTTGCGACACCGATTGTGCCCTCCAGATGAACGTGCAGCTCGACCTTAGGAAGCAGCGGCAACGTCTGTGTCATTATCGGCATCCAGTAACATTCCATAGAGTTTGTAATAGGCTCCGCGCGCCTCGAGAAGGCTTTCATGATTGCCCGATTCAACCACTTGTCCCCGATCAAGAACATAGATGGTGTCGGCATCCATAACTGTAGACAGACGGTGTGCCACCACCAGCGTGGTTCTTCCCGATTGCAGACGTGCCAAAGCCATCTGAACCAAACGTTCGGATTCGGTATCCAGTGCGGATGTCGCCTCGTCCAACAGCAATATCGGCGCATTGCACAGCATAGCGCGGGCAATGGCAATGCGCTGACGTTGACCACCCGAAAGTTTCAGCCCGTTTTCGCCGACACGGGTTTCATACCCTTCTTCCAGCGACATGATGAAGTCGTTAGCTGCGGCATCCTTGGCTGCTTTGATAATCTCTTTTTCATCGGCATCCGGTACACCATAGGCGATGTTGGCGCGGATGGTATCGTCAAACATCACAACTTCCTGTGAAACAAAAGCAATATGTTTGCGTAAGGATTCAACCGTGACATCGCGCACATTAATATCATTCACCAGAACGCTGCCACCTTGGACATCATAAAAGCGCGGTATCAGATTAAGAACGGTTGATTTACCGCC